>NZ_CP120233.1:3397500-3400000 GCF_030012985.1 Microbulbifer sp. VAAF005
TGCAGGCAATAGACCCGAAACCCGGCGATCTATCCATGGGCAGGTTGAAGGTTGAGTAACATCAACTGGAGGACCGAACCCACTAATGTTGAAAAATTAGGGGATGACCTGTGGATCGGAGTGAAAGGCTAATCAAGCCGGGAGATAGCTGGTTCTCCTCGAAAGCTATTTAGGTAGCGCCTCGCGTCTCACCCTCGGGGGTAGAGCACTGTTTGGGCTAGGGGGTCATCCCGACTTACCAACCCCATGCAAACTCCGAATACCGAGGAGTGCAATCGCGGGAGACACACGGCGGGTGCTAACGTCCGTCGTGGAAAGGGAAACAACCCAGACCGCCAGCTAAGGTCCCAAATATCAGTTAAGTGGGAAACGATGTGGGAAGGCCCAGACAGCTAGGAGGTTGGCTTAGAAGCAGCCATCCTTTAAAGAAAGCGTAATAGCTCACTAGTCGAGTCGGCCTGCGCGGAAGATATACCGGGGCTCAAACTGATAACCGAAGCTGCGGATGCTCTTAGGAGCATGGTAGAGGAGCGTTGTGTAAGCCGTTGAAGGTGGATCGGGAGGTCTGCTGGAGGTATCACAAGTGCGAATGCTGACATGAGTAACGATAAGGGAGGTGAAAAACCTCCCCGCCGGAAGACCAAGGGTTCCTGTCCAACGCTAATCGGGACAGGGTTAGTCGACCCCTAAGGCGAGGGCGAAAGCCGTAGTCGATGGGAAACAGGTTAATATTCCTGTACTCGCTATTACTGCGACGGAGTGACGGAGAAGGCTAGGCCGGCATGGCGATTGGTTGTCCATGTTTAAGGTTGTAGGCTGGGGACTTAGGCAAATCCGGGTCCCTAAGGCTGAGAACTGATGACGAAGCCCACTTAGTGGGTGAAGTGGTTGATGCCCTGCTTCCAGGAAAAACTTCTAAGCTTCAGGTAATAGTGAATCGTACTCTAAACCGACACAGGTGGTCAGGTAGAGAATACCAAGGCGCTTGAGAGAACTCTGGTGAAGGAACTAGGCAAAATGGTACCGTAACTTCGGGAGAAGGTACGCCGGTTTTGGTGATGGGACTTGCTCCCTAAGCTGAGGCCGGTCGAAGTGACCAGGTGGCTGCGACTGTTTATTAAAAACATAGCACTCTGCAAACTCGTAAGAGGACGTATAGGGTGTGACGCCTGCCCGGTGCCGGAAGGTTAATTGATGGGGTTAGCTTCGGCGAAGCTCTTGATCGAAGCCCCGGTAAACGGCGGCCGTAACTATAACGGTCCTAAGGTAGCGAAATTCCTTGTCGGGTAAGTTCCGACCTGCACGAATGGCGTAACGATGGCCACGCTGTCTCCACCAGAGACTCAGTGAAATTGAAATCGCTGTTAAGATGCAGTGTACCCGCGGCTAGACGGAAAGACCCCGTGAACCTTTACTACAGCTTTGCACTGAACTTTGAGCCTATTTGTGTAGGATAGGTGGGAGGCTTTGAAGCAATGACGCTAGTTGTTGTGGAGCCGTCCTTGAAATACCACCCTGGTATGTTTGAGGTTCTAACTCTGGTCCGTTATCCGGATCGAGGACAGTGTATGGTGGGTAGTTTGACTGGGGCGGTCTCCTCCCAAAGAGTAACGGAGGAGTACGAAGGTGCACTCAGCATGGTCGGAAATCATGCAATGAGCATAATGGTATAAGTGCGCTTGACTGCGAGACAGACATGTCGAGCAGGTACGAAAGTAGGTCATAGTGATCCGGTGGTTCTGTATGGAAGGGCCATCGCTCAACGGATAAAAGGTACTCCGGGGATAACAGGCTGATACCGCCCAAGAGTTCACATCGACGGCGGTGTTTGGCACCTCGATGTCGGCTCATCACATCCTGGGGCTGAAGCCGGTCCCAAGGGTATGGCTGTTCGCCATTTAAAGTGGTACGCGAGCTGGGTTTAGAACGTCGTGAGACAGTTCGGTCCCTATCTGCCGTGGGCGTTGGAGATTTGAGAAGAGTTGCTCCTAGTACGAGAGGACCGGAGTGAACGAACCTCTGGTGTTCCGGTTGTCACGCCAGTGGCATTGCCGGGTAGCTATGTTCGGACGGGATAACCGCTGAAAGCATCTAAGCGGGAAGCCTCCTTCAAGATAAGATCTCCCTGAGGCCTTGAGCCTCCTGAAGGGCCGTGGAAGACTACCACGTTGATAGGCTGGGTGTGGAAGCGTTGTGAGGCGTTGAGCTAACCAGTACTAATTGCCCGTGCGGCTTGACCATACAACAGAGATGGTTACTAACGACTAGCTAAGCTAGCGGATTGTGAGTTAGAGACATACGATCGCTTGCGGTGTATTACTACAGATTGTTTTACCGACTTATTTGGGGTTATCGCCGGTCACCATCATGACCGAGGCAAACAGCGATAACACGGCAGGCCAAGCACATTGCTTATAAGACCAACGCCAACCCAAGCCAGTTTGCCTGACGACAATAGAGTTGTGGAACCACCTGATCCCTTGCCGAACTCAGAAGTGAA
>NZ_CP120233.1:5205000-5397440 GCF_030012985.1 Microbulbifer sp. VAAF005
ATATGTTAAAAATCTAGGGCGTGGTACTACTGCAAAGGATATGGAAGCTGCAAGGATTCTTGCCGGATATATGAAAGAGGCGCATGACAAAGGTCTATATGTTGACTGGATAAGTCATCGGGGTGGTTCAAAAGTGCTAACTAAAGCTATGGAACAACTTGCGTTAAGGCGGGTGAACGTAGATGAGAAGCAAACAATATTTCTTAGTGATGCTACTTCAAGTCATTATGTGGCCGATAATTTACGCCGTAAGGTTGGGATGAATACACAGGATTCTACATGGTTTAAGGCCACCCCCGGTGTTGCCCAGGTTGTCGGTGGCTCGGAATTGGGGCTCGGAAATATAGCGATGGCGGTAAGTGCGCTTTGCAGGGCATCAACGGGCGAAGATCGTATCAATAAGTTCGTAGATGCTGGACAGTCGGCCACAAATTTCTATAAAGAGGCTAAAAAAGTAGCTACTCCGACAATTTTGGCTGTCTCTACGGCGGTGTCCGCATCAACAATGGGGTATTCTTTTGCTGGAACAAAGGCGCTACTTGTTGCGCTTGGCGCCAAAGGGTTGAAACTTGCCGCTAGTACAACATTAGCAAGTATTCCAAGCCTTAATGAGCAGTATCATAGTGGGGCAACCATGCCTCTAAAGCAATTATTGCAGAAAAGTTTGGCCAAGAAATAGGATTTATATGAGTTTTTTAAAAGAGGTTTTCCCCCGAGGGCCAAATTTTCGTAGTGCGAGAAGAGTTGAGAAAATTTTATCTGGCTCTAAACTTTCTTTTATGGTGCCTCCTCCTGCCGACCCATTTTCCTCTGCTCAAAAATGGGAAGTGGAGCCAGATGAGATCGATATTCTTAACACTAAGAATTTTCAACCAATTTCATACCGTTCGAGTATGAATTTGGATGATAAAATTGATTTTCCACATATAAGTTATTTAAGGATATTCTCTAGCTGTTGGGGGTTTAAGGGAGTGCCCATTATTGGGGGGTATAGTGGTAATGTTAGATTGATTATAGATGTTAATTCAGTTGAAGATATACCTGTAAATGAAAGCTTATTTGATTCAAGAGTGTTGGCAAAAGAAGTTTATCGTAAGTACGAATTAGAAGATTTACATGATTTTCATAAAGGATTAAATGATGACCTATTTGATTTAACTCAGTATCGCTGGCCTAGTTATTTAGGCCCTGTTAATTGTCAATGGGTAAAACAAGCCAATAAAAATTGGCTGTACTTTGAAAGTCAACCTTTACGAAGAAAGTTTGACAAGCTTAGCTGGTATACAGCATTGACAGATAAGCATTTTCTGAGCATTAAATTTAATATTACACGCTCAGCTTCAAATTCCGGCAACTCATATCGGATAAATCAGCGTGTATCATGGAAAAATTACATTAGCTTTGCACAGCGTATTGTAGATTCTTTAGATTTAGTTCTTACTTCTGATTTATCAAAGCGACTTTATCAAGTTCAGGAGCAGTCAGGAGCTAAAGATAAGCCTATTTTATCGTTTAGCGCCAAGCAGGTTGAGGATGCAAAGTATGTGATGAGAATGTGGAGTGATTCAGGGTATACAGATCCAAGTAAAGGTGAGGGTGAGGACCATAGAGCCTCCGCTAGCGAAGTTTCTAGTTTTATCGATAAGCGTATTCAGCCTAGACCTTTACATAATAGTTATCCCCTGGGAAATAAAATAGAAGTTGTATCCAGAATTCCCACAGAGTACCTCCATCAGCCTTTAATTCATCACGAGTGATGAGTTAGAGGGGCTTTTGTTAGGCCTCTATGGAGGACATAGTACAGTTCTTTTGGGTGAAAGTTTTACATGGGTTATTTTAAAGATATTTTTCCTCGTGGGCCGAATTTTCGTCGTGCGAGAAGAATTGATAAAACGCTATCCGGCTCTAAGCTTTCTTTTATGGTGCCTCCTCCGGCCGACCCATTTTCTTCTATTCAAAAGTGGGAGACAGAGCCTGATGAGTTTGATATTTTTGAGGCTAAGAATTTTCGCCCAATTTCATATTGCCCGGGTAAAGACTTGGATGATGAAATCGAGTTTCCTCCTATTAGGTATTTAAGAGTATTTTCAAGTTGTTGGGGGTTTAAGGGAATGCCAATTATAGGGGGGTATGGCGGCAAGATTGGGCTGGTTGTTGCTATTACATCAATAGAAGATCTTCCCATCAATGAAAGTTTATTTAATACAAGAGTGCTGGCAAAAGAAGTATATCGCCGGTATGAATTAGGAGATCTCCACACCTTTGATCCGGGATTGAAAAATGATCCTTTTGACTTGACCGAGTATCGCTGGCCTAGTTATTTGGGGCCCATTAATTGCCAGTGGGTGGAACAGGCTAATAAAAACTGGTTATATTTTGAGAGTCAACCTCTGCGAAATAAAATTGATAGAATTAGCTGGCATACTGCACTCACTGATAAGCATTTTTTGAGTTTTAGATTTAATATTACACGCTCCGCTTCGAATGCTGGTAACGCATATCGGATAAATCAATGCCTTTCATGGGAAAATTATATTAGTTTTGCACAGCGTATTATGGATTCCTTAGAGTTCGATCTTACTTCTGACTTATCCGATCGTCTTGTTAAAATTCAAGGTCAGTCTGAGGGTAATGATAAGCCGATTTTATCTTTTACATCCAGGCAAGTAAACGATGCAAAGTATGTGATGAGAATGTGGAGTGGCTCCGGATATGTTGCCCCTGGTAAAGATACGGATGACAATAGAGCCTCTGCCGATGAGGTTTCTAGTTTTATTGACAGGCGTATTCAGCCTAGGCCATTGCATAATAGTTTCCCTTTGGGAGACAAAATAGAGGTTGCGTCTAGAATTCCTACTCAGAATCTTCATCATCCTTTAATTTATCAGGAATGAAGAGTCAAAGGGCTCCTCGATGAACCTCTATTCTTCTCAAGAGTCTGGATTTTATCATGCTTTTCTGAATGCAAGTCCTTTATGAGTTGTTTGAAAGAAATTTTCTCCCGTGGGCCGAACTTCCGTAGAGCTAGAAGAGTTGAAAAGACTCTATCTGGCTCTAAGCTTTCTTTCATGGTGCCTCCTCCATCAGACCCGTTATCCTCCTCTCAAAAATGGGACGTGGAGCCTGAAGAGTTTGATATCTATGAGGCTAAAAGTTATCGCCCAATTTCATATCGATCAAGTAAGAACTTGGATGAGAAAATTAATTTTCCAGCCATTAAGTATTTAAAAATATTTTCAAGTTGTTGGGGAGTCAAGAGTAGACCTGTTCTTGGAGGGTACGGGGGGAATATTAAACTGTTTGCAACTGTTGTCTCAATAGAAGACCTTCCCATCAATGAAAGTTTATTTGATACAAACGTGTTGGCAAAGGAAGTTTACCGCAAATATGAATTGATAGATCTTCATAATTTCGACCCGGGCTTGAAAAAAGATCCATTTGACTTAACTCAATATCGATGGCCGAGCTATTTTGGTCCCATCAATTGTCAATGGGTAAAGCAGGATGGTAAGAGCTGGTTATACTTTGAAAGTCAGCCTTTACGAAATAAGCCCGATAGGATTAGCTGGCATACTGCATTAACAGATAAGCACTTTTTGAGTTTTAGGTTTGATATTACACGCTCAGCTTCGAATGCTGGTAATGCATACCGGGTGAATCAGTGTATTCCTTGGGAAGATCAAATAAGCTTTGCTCAGGATGTTGTGGATTCGTTATGCTTGAATCTTACTTCTGACTTGTCCGATCGACTTGTTAAAGTTCAAGCAGAGCCTGAGGCAAATGATAAACCAATTTTATCGTTTACTTCCCGGCAAGAGAGCGATGCCAAGCATGTGATGAGGATGTGGAGCAGCTCTGGGTATATCGCACCTGATCAAGGAGGGAGCGGTGATAATAGGGCCTCTGCTGATGAGGTCTCTACTTTTATCGATAAGCGTATTCAGCATAGACCTTTACATAATAGCTATCCTTTGGGGGATAAAATAGAGGTTGTATCAAGAATTCCCACAGAGTGCCTCCATCAGCCTTTAATTCATCAAGGATGACTAGCTAAAGGGCTTCTTGATAGGTCTGTGGACTGTAATGTCACTTTGCTTTTGGGTTGTGGTTTCACATGAGCTATTTGAAAAATATTTTTCCTGGGGCGAACCTTCTTAGTGTGATAAGGGACCAGAGAAACATGTCGGGCTTTAGGCTGTCTTTTGTTGGGTCTGCATTAGCCTGTCGTTTGTCCTATATTTGAATTGGGAGGGTTGAATATAATAATTTAATATTCTTGAGACTGAGAATTTTTTTCAAGCCGAAAAGCTTTAAGTCGTGTTGAAGAGTCTAGGAGGAATATATAGCTTTTTTGGTAATTCTTTGCTTTCTTTATCGAAGGCAAGGTCGGGGCGCTTTGAGTTTGGAAAGTTTGAGTTGATGAAGTTCCAGTCGGATGCGGACTCTAAAGCACCCGTTACCGTTATATATTCAGTTTTATGCCTTACTTTCTAGTTGGTATGCTGTGATTTCGCTATAGATTTGTTTTTAATCTTGAATATACGGATATGCTGACTGTTGTTTCTACTTTTTGAGTGATTTAAATCAAGCACTTAATGGTTTTAATAGGCTATGTACACAAGGGTTTTATTCTGCGCCAAGTTAGATTTCCTTCGGTAGTTGTCTGCAGATCGGAGAGCGTAAAGTCGTGGAGTGCTTTCAGGAATCCTATAGTCTTTGTGCATTAGCCTTATTTCTTTTAACCTGTAGTTAGATTAATATCTATTTTGTTCAGATATTTTATATCGGCCATTTGCTGGAGGGGAAATATGTATAATACTATCCTTTGCGCTATAGAGGCGTCTCAAGAAGGTAGGTATGTGTTGTCTAAAGCGGTAGAACTATCTAAGAAATTCGATAGTAAGTTGATAGTGTTAAATGTACTGCCTTATAGCTTCTTGCCCAAGGATTATCAAAAAGAGCTGAAAGAAAGCGCAATTCCAAAGTTTGAGGAGATTACAGAAGACTTTGGGGTTAGCAAAAGAAACCGAGCTCTTAAAGTTGGAAAGCCTTATGAGGTTATTTGCAAGGAAGCTGAAAAGAGGAATGTGGACCTGATAGTTCTGGGTACTCACTCCAAGAAAGGTTTGAGCTCCCTGATTGGTTCTACAGCCAATAGCATAGTGAACTATGCGCATTGCGATGTAACTTTAGTTCGGATCTAAGTTTTAGAGCCATAGATAGTTGGATCAAAATTCGCCTCGTAATCACACAGTTCTTTGTGATGGTGCTTTTTAGTAGGCCGGGGCAAGCATATTTGCCCCGGCCTATTTTGATTACCGCAATTTAGTTGGAGGTAGCCTGAGGTGGGTGATCTGAGCCCTCGTTCTCGACGACATTGTCTTCTGTAGCGGGAGCGTTGCGTAAGACTAAAAAGCCAGCAGTTCCAGCGATAACCGATGCCAGTAAGATACCGGCCTTGGCTTGGATCAGAAGCTCATTTTGTGAGCTGAATGCTAGCTCGGCAATAAAAATGGACATGGTGAATCCGATACCTGCGAGTAATGCTACACCGATAATATGCTGAAAATTTGCTGCTTTGGGTAATTGCCCCCAGCCTAGTTTCCAGCCTATCCAGGTCGCCCCTACAATTCCGAGTAATTTGCCGACTACCAAGCCGAAAATAACCCCAAGAGTGACTGGGTTGAGTATAGCTTCAGAGCTACTGAAACTGTCGACCGGAATCCCCGCGTTAGCTAGTGCGAAGATTGGTATCACTACAAATCCAACCGGAATATGTAAGCGGGTTTCCATGCGTTGTAGTGGAGATTGGGCTAAGTTTACGCCATTACCCAGGCCCATTACTCGGGCTCGTAAATCGTCATTAGCGATAATTTTGTCACCTGGGCGGAAGCAGCGGTCAAAACTTCGAATTATATCTTTCACGAAGGTGCTAAATGCTACAGGGTCGTATTTGGGTTTGGCAGGTAATGCCATGGCAGTAATCACGCCCGCAAGAGTAGCGTGAACACCGGCTGAGTGAAGACCATACCATAACAGGCCGCCAACGAAGACGTAGGCTGCGGATCGGCGTATACCAGCGGCATTGAGTAGGCCTAGTACCATAACCAGGCCGCCTGAAACGATAAGCGCAGTCATGTTTACTTGTTCGGTGTACCAGACGGCAATAACGAGAATCGCCCCCAGGTCGTCTACGATAGCCAGTGCAACCAAAAAGGTTACTACTGCACGTGGTACTCGGTTACCTAGAAGTGCGATACAGCCCACGGCAAAGGCTATGTCTGTTGCCATCGGGATGCCCCAGCCTGGACCAGCTTCTGTACCTGAGTTAAGGGAGCTGTACAGTAAGGCTGGCACTACCATCCCGCCAATAGCGGCCATCACAGGCAGTACCGCTTGGCGAAGATCTGAGAGTTCTCCCACAAGAAATTCTCGCTTTAGCTCGAGGCCAACTAGAAAGAAAAAGATGGCCATTAGGCCGTCATTAATCCAGTGGTGCAGGGAAAGGGAAAAGGTCCAGCCCCCAGCACCTATGGCAATAGGCATATGAAGAAGGTGCTTGTAGGTTTCCTGCAGTGGGGAGTTAGCAACGATCAAAGCGATAAGCGCAGAAAGCATTAGCAAAATACCGCTGCTACTTTGTCGATGAATAAATTCCTCAAAAGGAGTAACCAGGCGACCAAATGCCTCTTCTAGCGGGGCTTCAAAAATTTTTCCTTTGCGAATTTTAAACCTATTTAAAACCCCTTTACTCATCGGCGAGAATCCTCCTTTCTTGGCTAAACCCTACGAAATATAGGGCTGTTATTTCTCACTTTAGGAGGGAGAGATTATCATGGATCTTGTATTTTTAACTAGATTAAAAGGTGTCATTCGGAGGTTGGTTGCAAGGGGGGCAATAAGTTTCATGCAGTTGCTGGTGGGCGTTGTTAATTTATTGTTAATACTCTAATGTCCAAAGGGTGATTCTATATGTAGCTCTTGGTATTGGCGATTTGAACTTGGTTGTCGGTTTTTTGCCGTGAATGACATTAGTAAGATGGCCGTTAATTGTGTATTGATGGGCTGGGGTTGCAGCGGAGAATTATTTGTTATTTTGGCCTCAATAAGGATTTGTCTATATGCGCATAGATAAATAGATATGGGGCTTGAACAAATTTACTCTCTTCGCCTCTACTCGGTTGGTTTGGTCATAATTCGACTCTAAGTTTCCAAGCAGTTGAAGGTAGAGGTTCCCAGGGGGCATTTTTATATGGGCGGGAAGGATTGCAGTGCTGAAGTGAATTCACTCTTTGGTGATTTTATTGGTGGCCCATCAGGAGCTGGGCTCTCAATTAGTGACAATCTGAGGGGGATGACAATGACTGAATTATTAGGTCGGAGTTTTAGGTGAGAGTTTGCATTGCAAAACAGGAATATGCTTACTTGCACAGAGAGCAAAAAGATCCTTTTATATAAATTGCTTGAGCTTTAGAGGCTGGGTGAAGTGGCAATTTCAAAGAAGCTTATATTTTGTTGTTAGTGATTTGATATGAGTTCGTTTTCTTCTGAAAGTGGGAATATTTATATTTCGCAAGGTCAAAGGAGTTCAGTCCTATCTTAACGTTAGTGGAGGGGTTAATAGTTAAAACCAGGTGCAGACTTTCCTGTAGAGAGTAGGCTCGGGATACAATCAAAGAAACGCTCTTGTATTATTCAG
Source organism: Microbulbifer sp. VAAF005 (assembly GCF_030012985.1). NCBI lineage: Bacteria > Pseudomonadati > Pseudomonadota > Gammaproteobacteria > Cellvibrionales > Microbulbiferaceae > Microbulbifer > Microbulbifer sp. VAAF005. The sequence continues at coordinate 5,212,700 of NZ_CP120233.1, forward strand.
CCTCGGTTTAAATGCAGGTGCTAGAGGGGTGTTCCTGCAGATGTCGCTGAAAAGTTCGTGAACTACGTCCCAATGAGAGTTTACTGACCGGACTATTTTTCTAATCTGATTTTCCTGCAAAGGAAATTTACCCCTTGCTTCTTATGCACTCAAGGCTTTGGATTGAATAGACACGTTATAACAAGGGGCTTTACGCTGGCCACTCAAATACTCGATAATTGGCGCCCATACCACAGGCAGACATTTGTACAGGGTACAGTGAAGTGTCTTGTACCGGTGGCATTAGGAATTGTATTCAAGACGTGGAGTGATCAGTGACGGCTACAGTTGAGCAAAAAGCGACCAATGTTCATTGGCATGAGGGTGATGTCACCCGTGAAAACCGGGCGAGCATCCTCGGCCACAAAGGCGTGACCCTTTGGTTTACCGGCCTTTCGGGCTCTGGTAAGAGCACTGTGGCTGTTGCGGTAGAGAAGGCTCTGGCTGCGCGTGGCGTGCTTAGCTACCGTCTGGATGGCGATAACATCCGCTTGGGCATCAACTCTAATCTTGGCTTCTCGGCTGAAGACCGCCAGGAAAATATCCGTCGTGTAGGCGAAATTTCCAAGTTGTTCGCAGATACTGGCGTGGTTGTTCTATCCAGTTTTATCAGTCCATACCGCGAAGATCGCGATTTGGTAAGAAAGATGCACGAAGCAGGTGACCTTCCTTACATGGAGGTATTCGTAGATTGCCCGCTGAAGGAAGCTGAGGCGCGTGATCCCAAAGGTCTGTATAAGAAAGCCCGCGCAGGTGAGATCAAAGGCTTTACTGGTATTGATGACCCCTATGAGGCGCCAGTTTCACCTGAGTTACACCTGAACACTGCTGAGATGACTCTTGAGGAGGAGGTTGAAGTGATTCTCTCTACTCTCCAGGAGAAAGGTATTATCGCTAAAGACTAAGCGGTACTATTCGTGAGAAGGGAGATCATTCGGTCTCCCTTTTTTGTTTTTGTCACAAAGATATTTGCGCTGTTGCGCATTGCTCAACAAGTCCTTCCTATCTTCAAGTCTCTCTTGGCGCCAACTGTCAGTAGCCTGGGACATCCGTTCATATACTCAAGCTGTACAGAAAGTGATGTTCCCTGTGGAGGCGCTTATGTCCGTAAGGAGAGGCTGGATACTCTCTATTTTGCTCTTGGTGCTAATAGGCCTGGGGGCGGCAGCATGGTATGGGTATAATCAGCTGCCAAAAGTCCATGGGAGCGTAGATGCTCCGGTGTTGGGTGTTCCTGAAGGGGGCTGGACTATCAACCTATAGCTGCCTATTCCGGCCCTCATCCGAGAATGATGTCCCGCCCGCCTGAATATTTTCCCTTTCCTATTGGGTTAGGGGAGTTGGGACCTGTGGAGACTCTATTTAGTGGCCCGTCTAGGTACCCTCTCTATTGCGGGAAAAACAATATTACAAATAAGCAGCCCCTGGTAGACAACCAAAATGGGGAAGGGGTGCCCATTTTTGCTCTAAACGATAAGGGCAGGAAGACAAAAGAGGTTATTGGGTATAGCCGGGATTGCAGTCACGCTACTGAAGTTACCTATTTTTATCGAAGCACTACCGATGGCCAGTTTCACTATATGCATGAGGCCAGAAATGATATCGACAAAGTGACGGTAAACGGAAAACAGGTGGATTTTATTGTTCGCGTGGAGACGGGCACGATCAATCGTCACTTTTATGCGATAGCTGTGTTAAGGGGAGAGGGTGAGTCTGCGAGTAAGCCAAGTGGTAGCAATTGGAATAAACGGTTGATTTATCAGTTTCGTGGTGGCGTGGGTATAGGGGGGCGCCAGGGAAAGATTAACAAAGGAGATATCACCACGCGGCGAATGGATGAGCTTGCGCGCGGTTATGCGATTGTCTATTCGACCGCCAATCAGACTAGAAATCACTACAATATGTGGCTGGCGGAAGACACTGCTCGCAGGGTAAAAAAGCAATTTGAATCGTTGTACGGTGAACCGATGTACACGGTTGGTATTGGGGGGTCAGGGGGGCGATTCAGCAGTATCTATTTGCACAGAATGCTCCTGGCCTTTTGGATGCCGCTATCCCCCTCTATTCCTATCCGGATATGGTATCCCAAACTATTTACGCCTTTGACTGTGAGCCGCTGGAGTATTTCTTTGACATAGTGGATAGTTCGAATCAGCGTTGGAAAAAAGCTGAAGAGCGGACTGTTATTCAGGGGTTGGCAGCCAGTGAAAATGGATCGAGCAAATTTGGAGTGCTGAGCTTTTTCGCTGGGATTTTTGATAGCCGCTACCGAAATAAGATGCAAGGAAGTACTGAGTGCGTTGAGGGGTGGCGAGGCTTGGTACCACTGGTCAACAATCCTAACTTTGTTCACTTTGCGAAGAGTTTTGCATCGGAACTTGTCCCAAAAGTACATTGGACTCACTGGGAAGACCTGCGACAGTTTTATGGTGCCAGTGCATCGGGGTATGCAAATAGCTCTTGGGATAATGAGGGGGTTCAATACGGACTAAAAGCCCTGGTGAATGGCGAAATTAACATAGATACATTTCTACGCGTTAATGCTGCTGTAGGTGGCTGGAAAGCACCAGAAAATCAGAGCCAAGAGCAATTGTGGTTTATGAATGGAAATATGTTTCCTGTTCGCCTATCTCTTTGGAGTGAGCAAAACCTTAATATGGGAACACTTCAAAACCCGGCGAAGCGCAGTCGAGCAAGCCTGGAGACTATTAATGGGATATATCGTTCCGGCCATGTTTTCCTCGGAGATGTAGAGATCCCCATCATTGATTTACGGCATTACTTGGATAAAGAGCCGGATATGCACCATAGCTCAGCATCTTTCTCTGCACGCGAGCGTATTCGGCGCGCTCGTGGGCATGCAGAAAATCAATTGATCTGGATGAGTGACAAAGGTTATAACCCATTGCATGAGGCGCTAGACCTTATTGATCGCTGGATGCTGAACATTATGAAAAATCCAGGTAAAGGTGTGGTGGAAAACCGTCCGGATGATGCTAATGATCGATGCTTCGACAAGAAAGGAAATTTGCTGGCGTCAGGGGATGATGTCTGGAATGGTTCCTGGAATAGCCAAGCTCCTGGTAAATGTATGAGGGTATACCCGATCCATAGTACTTCAAGACAAGTGGCGGGAGCGCCAGTGACTGATGATGTCTTTAAGTGTGCACTGCAGCCGGTTGAGAGAGCTTTGGCGAAGGGTATTTATGGTCCATTCACAGAGGAAATTTCTAGTCGTGTAGTAGATCTAAAGCGGATTTTTCCAACCGGTGTGTGCAATTATAATGAGCAAGACCTTGCCCGCCCTAAAGAGCAGTTGATACCGAGGGAGATGCCAGTGAAGATTGCCGGTCATCTACTTGACCCTGACTATCGTCAGGGGAAGGTATTGCAAGGGGCAAGCACTGATGAGGTGGAAATGAGAGGAATACCAGTCTCTTTACCAGACGATTCGGACGAAAATTGACCGCGTATAAATATTTGGCGCGAAAATTGTTGACAGAAATCTACAGTCGGGTAATATTCGCCTCGCTCAAGGGGGCACGGCCTCAAAAACAAAGAGCAGCGGGTGGTTAGCTCAGTTGGGAGAGCGACGGCCTTACAAGCCGTAGGTCACAGGTTCGACCCCTGTACCACCCACCAAACTTCCCAAAGGAAGTTTACTACCGAGGACCGGTAGTTCAGTTGGTTAGAATGCCGGCCTGTCACGCCGGAGGTCGCGGGTTCGAGTCCCGTCCGGTCCGCCAGACACAAAAAAGCCCTCACATGTGAGGGCTTTTTTGTGTCTGGCTGTTGCAGGTTTAGCTCTATTGCTGGACCTTGTGATTGACGCGGACTTTTTGGGTCGGCAGACTCGTAAAGGGCTTGGGTTAGTGCTCTCTATGCAAGTGGTCCATTCTTCTTTTTTGGCTCAAGCTTTTCTTTAATTTTTTCGAAAAGGCTAAGACCATCATTTCTATCATTTGCGTGAAAGTTTCCGGCCTCTTTGAGGAGGGGTATCCAAGGAGTCTCTGAAATATCTCTGCGGGTTTTGAGAGTCCGCGAGGTTTGTAGGGGGAGTGGGGTTGCTCGGGGTTCCCTGGCTTGATGCTTGTGGATATTTTGCGATACACAATTATCATTCTTTCCTAGTTAATAGTCTTGCATGGTTGCTCAATGCTTTCTGGTTTCCTGTCTTGTTTAAATGTTGATGCTTTTACAAAAGCTGCACTGGAAGTCCCTTATCAGTTGGTGGGTAGTGATTTATTTCCTGGTATAGAGCTATGGGTGAGAAGAGATGACCTTCTTGATCCGCTAATCTCTGGCAATAAAGCCTATAAACTCCTTTATAACCTATTGGAGCTAGAGGCTCGCCAATTGGGGACCGTTGTAACTTGCGGTGGAGCCTGGTCGAATCATGTTCATGCTGTTGCAGCTGCAGGGGCTCGTTTTGGTTTTGACGCAGTGGGTGTAATTCGAGGGGAGCGAGCGCATAGGTTAAGTGCAACTTTACAAGATGCAGAGCGTTTCGGGATGAAGTTGATTTTTGTATCCAGAGAGCAATATCGTCGAAGAGGGGAGGCGAGCTTCATTAGTGAAATTGGAGTGGACGAGGAGTCGGCGTTATTTGTTCCCGAAGGGGGATCTAACTATATAGGCGTGAGGGGGGCAAGAGTTCTAGGTGAAATAATTTTAAGGAGTGCTCCAGTCGGATTTGATCAGGTCTGGACGGCTTGTGGTACAGGAGCTACTTTCGCGGGGTTAGCCTCAGGCCTCAAGGGTATTTCGACAGTGGGTGTTGAAGTGCTAAAGGCGGGAAACAGTATATTGAGAGATGCTGCTACCTGGTTGCCCCAGGAGGGAGAAATCGCACGTCTTGACGCAACTCATAAGATTCTTACAGACGAAGCAGGCGGCATTCACCACCGGCTGCTTTCGGGCTATCACTGTGGAGGTTATGCAAAGTACCCGGAGGAGTTGCGGCGATTTCAGGACGAGTTAGAGGTTGAGACGGGTATTCCACTAGACCCAGTTTATACGGCTAAGTTGCTATTTGCATTATCAAATAGTGCAAAAAATAGTCGGCTTCGAAAGGGTAGTAAGATATTAGCTATCCACTCAGGAGGGTTGCAAGGTCGACGTGGTATTGCTTGAACATCTGCTATTTTTCGCTAAGCCAGCGAACAATGGAACTACGGTGTTCGACTCATCTATAGGCCTGCGGCATAATAGTCAGTTCTGTGCTGCCAGGCCTTACTCGGTGCTGAAGGTGCGACTTGATCGTTGTGTTGTTGTGGCCAAAAAGGCTGGTTGAAGTGCCGAAAGGGAGGGGCCGTGTCGGAATTTCAGAATATAGGGCTGATCGGCCGAACAGAAAGTAAAAACGCAGTTTCGTCTCTAAAGCGCCTGATAGCTTACCTTGAGAGAGAGGGTTACAGTGTGGTGCTGGAGGAAGGCACAGCTTCCTGCGTTTCGTCCCACAGCGCGCGGGTGTCTACCAGAGATAAACTGGGTGAGCTATGCGATCTTGTAATTGTTGTTGGAGGAGATGGCAGTCTCCTTGGAGCGGCCAGATCTCTGGCCCGCTATAGCGTTCCTCTTTTGGGCATTAATCGTGGCCGCTTAGGTTTTCTTACAGATATCACGCCTGATCAGGTAGAGCAAAAGGTTGGCGAAGTCTTGTCCGGTAAATACATGGCGGAAAGCCGGTTTTTACTAGATATGTCAGTCACTCGTGACGGTAGACCTGTTGGGAAGGGCTCGGCATTAAATGACGTGGTTCTTCACCCGGGTGAATTTATAAGGATGATAGAGTTTGATCTCTATATCGATGGTCAGTTTGTTTATACGCAGCGATCAGACGGCCTAATTATTTCGACCCCAACGGGCTCTACTGCATATGCGCTCTCCGGAGGGGGGCCCATTATGCATCCTAAGTTAGATGCAATAGTTCTGGTTCCCCTGAACCCCCACACTTTAAGCAGTCGCCCGATTGTTGTGGAGGGTAGTAGCGAATTCAAGTTGATCGTGGGGGAGCAAAATGTAGCAAAGCCCTATATTACTTGTGATGGACATGATCAGGTGGTAACGGAGCCTGGAGATGTTATTCGGGTCCATAAGAAGCCGCATCGCCTTACATTGATTCACCCCATTGATCATAACTTTTATGAGACTTGTAGGTCTAAACTCGGGTGGGCTGAATAAAATTTTGATTGTAGTAATTGGGCTTATGGGTATTCTGGCAGCTTGTTTTTAGGGTGGGTATTGAAAGTGGGGCGCTAAATTGCTGCATGCAAACTATAGGATCGGTATGGATTTACATCGAGCAAGTCGTGCAGATTTGAGTGTGCCTTATTTATTATAGTAGGTGGAGTAGGTATGAACTTAGTTATTTTTATTGGGCATCACAAGGTTGGGTCAACATCCCTACAAACCTTCTTAACGAATAATTTTCTTACATTAATCAATAGGGGTGTTTTATACCCGGCGGTTGAAAGTAAAGGGATGGCAAGTAACTTGTTGCGGGCCGTGAAAGGAAAGGATCTAGGTGGGCCTACACATATAAATATCCGCGAACCCCATAATGCCTTAGCTTTCAGAATGATGTCTGAGTCAGCTAACTCTTGGCGTATACCTCCTTATCACACCGGACTTCCGTCTGTTCACCAAATGCTTTTGATAATAAAAGAGCAAATTGCCGCGTTAACCCCATCAACAGTAGTTCTTTGCTCTGAGGTATTCTCTAATTTTGGAGTGCGATGCCCTGAAATGATTGAAAGGTTAAAGGCGGAGCTGGGTATTTCGGACGTCACGATAGTGTGTACACTTCGACGGCCAGATGAATATTTGGCATCTTGGCACTCTCAAAGGCTTCGCTTTGGGCATAAGATGGGCGCTTTGAGGGATGATGGCCTAGAGGAGTACTTGTCAGATATACACTTTAATTACCGATCACTGTTAGAGCCCTGGGTAAAGGAGTTCCCGCAAGCAAAATTTGCAATTCGAAGCTATTCTGACGTTTTGGGTGAAGGTGGTTCAATTATAGATTTCTTTAAGCAAGCGGGGCTAGAAAAGAAAATTAAAGGTTTAAGTACAAAGAGTATTTCTGCAAACCAAAGTATACATCTTGGGTTGCTTGAGGTTGGCAGGTTGGCGCTCCATCATCTTGAAACAGAAAGTGCCAGAATGCTATGTCGAAAGATGATAAAAATTTCCTCTAAAGTTGATTTGCCTCCGAGTAAACAGATCGAGTTGTTTGGACCAGAAAAGAGAGAATTTCTATTCTCTGAATTTCAGCCAGTTCATGACTACCTGAACAAGCTTACTGGTAAGCGGTCTTTCTTTGAAGATATAGATAAAGTGAAGGAAGTGAAACCCTACCCTGAAATTGAGACTGCGCGAGATGGAGTTAAGCAGGTTTGGAAGCTTCTTAGAGGGGAGCTGACTGAGCCGGCAGTAAAAGATTTTCTCAAGAATATAGATATCCATTGAGGGTGGTATTGCTCACTTATTCCATGAGTGCATACTCATAAGGTTGCCAGTAAAAATCTTAGTTGGGTTTTGGTGCTAAAGTTATGCCCCATGCCGGGAGTTGGCCAGAGTTAGTTTAACTGCTCAAATCTGTAAAATCCCTTCATCAAAGCGGGGGTTACTCGCTTTGATGAGGGCGCCTATACCTAGAGGTAAAGTCTTGGGTAAACCCTGTGATGCGATGCTGGTGATCGCATCATCAGATGCTTGATTGGATTGCTAAATCTGGCAGCTGAGCTTGAAAATGTCTCCAAAACTGTGTATGGCGGGAGTTTTCTGTCGATACTATAAGGCTGTTTCGGGTAATTATTTGTCTGCCCTTCTTGGTATTATTCTATGTGGCGTGGTGCTAAATATGATATCAGTTTGGGATGGTGTGATCATCAGTTGTTCTTGGGCGGAAAAAGTGAAATAGGGGTTGCCAAGATAAATGCTAGCTCCCCGCGATTTAATACTGTTTGTGAGGGCTACTTTAAAACTATTCTACAATAAGTCTATTGCTCATCATTATAAGATTAATAAGTCGAAAGAGGGGTGTGAAAATATCTAGGAGAATGGCAGGTATATTTTAATAGTGATTACACTTACTGGAATAAAAAATGTTGTGGTGCATGTTTATATTTTAAAAAGTCGAAAGGAAAAAATGACAAGTTGAATTTAGGTTGTCAGAATTACGTCCAAAAATGGATGATTGTTACATTTACTCTAAGTTGAGGTGTGTTATGGTTGATGTCGATTGTCAATCTTAGGTAGGAGCTCCCAGCTTTACCAGTGTAATTAACTCCTCACATCAATTGATCGACGCTTTATAATTTATCTGTTACCGTTGCGCCTAAGTTTTATATGGACTTATGGGCTTTCCGGACCCCCCTTTATGTAGACAGTAGACTATTTTTATTCAATCTGCTTTCTGCCTCAGAGTATTCTCATTGAAGTTAAATATCTTGGAAGTCTCTGAGGAAAATAACCAGATACCTATATGATTAATTGAGGGGCATTACTCTCCAAAGATTGTAAGCAGAGAGTGGGAAATTTAAGGTCCTTGGCCTCCCTATTATGTTTCTTTGCTCCAAAAATTTATTTTCTTTTTGCTGTTTTGACTTAAAATCCATTGAATTTACAGTCTCAAATAGGTTGAAGTAATAAGTTGGCAGGTAAATAAAAATTTCTCGAGAAAGCTACATTATTTACACTCGGATGAAATAGGTGGTGAGTGGTTCAGTTTTGGTTCTGTATAATTGTGGCTGGGTCGGTCTTTCCGGACGTTTGGTAATTGAAATGCAAAAGGATTGAAGGTAAGTGGCGGAGCATAAAAGCTTTTAATCAGATCGGCGCTGAATTTATTGTTGTGTGACTACTTGAGCCGTTAGAGCTTGGTAAGCTAGAGGTAGTAAAGCACAATTTAGTAGTGAAATCATGCCTTACTGAAAAGCTATTAAGCTACATGTTTGGTTTATTCGGTAATAAGGTTAGATTTATTTTGTAGTCGGATGGAGTACTCGTTGCACTTTTTCTGTATGTGCGGCCCATTTGGTCGCAGAGTAAGTGCTGCGTTCATTAGTAAAGAGGCGGTCTCCATGTGTTTATTTTCAAGCTCAATTGCGAGGCGCTTCAAAGGCTGCACTTCCTTGCATGCAAGCTCTTTGATGGTTTCCAGTTTTCCAGATAGGCATTAGCCAAAGCTTGAATTGTTAAATCGCTATTGATGGCTATATCAGATTTCCTGGTTATAATATTAAACCCTGAATTTATGCTTTCAATTTTTCCTAATATCCTTTTGGTGTTTATCCCGGATGATGTGATTGCGTCCTCGACGGTTCCCTTGAACTTACCTATGCGTTTTAACTCAAAAGAGCTTTCATTTTGAGATGAATTGTAAGTGGCATTGCGGTTTGCAGGTAGGCGGAAAAGGGAGCCTATAGTGCTAAAAAAATCATTAATATGGTCATGGCCAGTCTGGTGAAATGATTTGACTATTAAGTTCTCTTCTCCGAAGTGTCTGCAAAAAAACCTTATAAACTGGGAGTTGAGAAAGCAGTGACTCCTCAACCCCTTGAAAAAACATGAGTAGATTTTGTGTGCTGTGAGGCCCTTTGTTAAGTTGGTTATACCATGAATTTAAAAAGCTAAGAGGCTCTCTAATATACATGATGATTTTCACAGAGAATTCCCTGAAGCTAGATTGAAGTGCTTCTGCAATTTCATCTCCTTTGCCCGAAGCGCAGATGCTGAATAGCTCCTCAGATGATATGAGGACCTTGTCTTTCGGGCTGGAGAGGATTTCCTGTTGGATAGCTTCTAGCTCATTTTTAAAAATTATATTTTTACCATTGAACCAGGTGGGAGATGGTACTCCGTAGTCTCTGAGTAAGCTAAGAGTTAACCTTCCATGGTTGGTAGTATTGTTTTGAGGTCTGCAGCTTTTTGGGTACAGTACGTCTAAATCGGAATCATGACAAATTCTCTGGATGCTAGAAGTTCCAGTTTTAAAGTTTCCGACATGTAAGTACAGTGTTTTCATGCTGCTCGCCAGACGTTAGTGATTTTCTGTAGTTGGGGTGGGTTCTGTTACAAAATTATCCTTTTTGATGTCAAGAAATTCCTCCCAAAACTCTCTTGATGTCATATGTCTTTGATTTTCTACGTAGCTGACTTTGGCTTTTTTGAATAGCTTGTAAGATGTAAGGGTGAGCATTGTTGCCTGCCCAACAATCTTAAAAAATCTTGTGGGATTTCGTGTAGCTGTAAAACCGCTCAGGGTTGAGGGTTGAATATATTGTACCCTACGAGCACGCAAGCACTTGATGTAATTCCAGTCAAAGGTTGACATATATCTTATTCCTGGATCTGCTATGTTCTTGTCAGGAAAAATGAGAAAGCTAGGTAGAATATGCCCGTTTAAAGTTAGCTTGGATAAAATTTTATGTTTAAGCCTTACTTTGAAATCATCAAATCTAAATTGGGGGATTTTAGATGGGGCGATGCTCTTTGCTACATCTTCTTGAGAGCGCAGTAAGGCTCCGTGCAGCTCATCTGGCAATGTATCATGAAGTTTAGAAAATCCGTTCAATGCAGCTTTTGTTCCATCAATTGCTTTTTGAGCTGAGTCATAACGATACCCCAGTGACAGCACGATTGTTTTCTTTAGCAATCGCTTGCACATAGCCCAGTAACTGAAGTTGGAATCATGGATGCTGCGTCCTATGAACGAATTTCTCTCTTCATAGTAAAATGTTGCTGAGGAGTATTTGTTTTCGAATGGTTCATGCCATACGCCAATACCATTCATATCTATAATTTTGATGCCATTTTCTATTGCTCTTAACGAATACTCGACATCATCCCACTTTAGAAATACAGGAATCGGTAAGCCTAGGTGTTTAAATGTCGAAGTTGGAGCAGAAAAGAACCACCAACCAGCATATTGCTTTGCCACTTCTTGGTCATTTTCAAGCAGACCATTAAGGTGGTTCAAGTCAAGTTGGCTTTTTATAGGGATAAAATGTGCGTCGCTATTAAGTATGGCACCATTTTCATATTGGATGTTGTGCTGATCAAGTCGTAGCATACTTCCACTAACCGCTACAGAGCTGTCATGGCAATATGAGTAGAATGTTTGCAGTCGAAGCAGTGTTGTTGGTTCTATCGTTGTATCATCATCGCTCAAAACGATATGACTGTATTTGTTTGATTCACGCGTGGCCTCAATTAACCCTCTTGCAAACCCGCCTGACCCACCATAGTTTTTATTCGTAAATAATTTTACAGAAGAGTTATCGGGGGCGGTGAGAGTGCAGCCGTTATCTATCACCAAAAGGTCGATGACAGTGCTAGGGTCAATTTTTTTCTTAAGCTCATCAAAAAGCTTGATGTTTCTATATACGAAGCTCTCCCTTTTATAGGTCGGCATAACAATAGCCAGAGAGCAATTTTGGCGGGGAGCATTCTCGGTTAAGAGGGCAATATCATAGATTTTTGCTGCGTCAAGACTGGTTTCTATTTTAATGAATGCCAAGCCTGCTTTAGGTGCTGAAGTTAAATCAATATCGATAACTACTTCTGAGCAATCTTCTAGCTGAATAGATCTTCTTGCTAGAACGACATTTCCCGATTCTTTGGATGCGGCGATTACTTCACATGTAAAGGTCCCAGCACCCCTAATTTTTGCCTTGAGCGAGGTAAGATCGCAATACTTGAGCCATTTCCCAAGGCTAAAAGAATTAAAGTATGTGTCAAATGATAGAGTTGAAAATGGGCCGATATGCCACGCAGATTCGGGCTCGGAGTATCTGATGGCACCAGAATAGTGCTGGTAAAGCGAGTCCAGTGTTGTGGCTTTTCTATTAGGAGGGATAATTGAGTGTATAGTGTTCATTGTTCTATTCAATCTAATTTTAGCGTGTAACCAAAGATCTATTTTTCTGTTTGTGGTGATTCTTTTAGGAAGGCCGCTGCTTGGTCTAGTGCTTCTCTAATAGTGACATCCATATCCAGGTATCGGTAAGTCCCCAGTCTCCCAACAAAAGTTACACCTTCAATTTTTTGCGCCTCTTTTTCATAGGTCTCCAGCATTTCAACCTCCCCAGCAAGGCGAATAGGATAGTAAGGAGTATCACCTTCTTCACAAAGCCTGGAGTATTCATGGTAAATCACGGTCTTTTCATGTTCTTCCCAGGGCGCGAAATGCTTGTGCTCAGTGATTCGGGTATAAGGTACCTTTTCTTCTGTATAGTTAATTACAGCATTTCCCTGGGCATCCCCATCTTGAGTGCTTCGTTCGAAATCTAGGGTTCTGTAGCCAAGCCGGCCATGCTCATAATTAAAGAAGGCGTCAAGGGGGCCAGACCAAAAGGTATGCTTGTAATTCTTTCTTTCGTCAGGGTTGAAAGGGCTGCTTAAGTGGAGGGTAATGTTTTCATGTTTTAAGATCTTGGATACGATCTCGGTATAACCATGCTTAGGCATTCCCTGAAATGGATGATTGAAGTAATTGTCATCATAATTAAAACGCACAGGGAGGCGTTTAAGAATGGAGGCAGGAAGCTCGGAAGGGTGGAGTCCCCACTGTTTTTGTGTGTAGCCCTTAAAGAAGGCTTCATATAGGTCCTTCCCGACAAAGCGGAGTGCCTGCTCCTCAAAGGTTTTAGGATCTTCAATGGAAAGGTCTGCCTGAGATTCAATCCAGGACTTGGCTTCAGTTGGGGATAAGGTTTTTCCGAAGAATTGATTTATCGTATGTAAATTAATAGGCAGGCTATATACATTGCCATTATAAATTGCTTTGACACGATTTTTATAAGGCATCATGTCAGCATATTTATTGATATATTTCCATACTTCTTCATCCGCAGTATGGAAAATGTGTGGTCCATACTTATGGACCATTACGCCAGTCTCAGAGTCACGTTCGGTGTGGCAGTTTCCTGCTATATGGTCTCGCGTCTCAAAGATATTAACTTTATATCCAGCCTCTGCAAGCTCACGGCCAATAACGGCCCCTGAGAATCCTGCGCCGACAATTGCGATAGAGTTGTTTTTTGAAGTCATTGCATTTTGCCCTGAGTTTTAGTTGTAAAGTCTAATAAAGCTTTAAAGATTTCTTGGCTCTCTTTTCTTTTGTGGTGGGAGAGGCTGCAAATGGCTGCTTTTACAAAGAACCTAATAAAGAGGTATGGGGTTGCTACCTTGTAGTGCATTACCGAAACATACAAAAAATTCCTGACATCGTAGTATTTAATGCCGGGACGATACTCCTTGTTCTTCGTTGGGTGTGCAACATGTGCTTTTGGTTCGATAAGTGTTTTATAGCCTGCTTCCCTTGCTCGTAGGCACCACTCTACGTCGTCAAAGTGAAGGAAAAAGTTTGCAAAATCTTGGAGTTTTTTTGCTGCGTCCATGGGAATGAGCATGCAAGCCGCAGATGAGTACTCGCTTTCAAAGGGGTTGAGGGAAGGTCACCTATACTTTCGCCATTAAAAAGTAGCTCTTGCCTGGCTCTCCACCAGCGGACCTTGGCTCCCGCCTCTGTCACTTTTTTTGTATTGGACTTGTCTAGGATTACCCCCCAATAATACACTTGCCAGCTTCCTTTTCTGCGCTAGCAACCAAAAGCTTCAGTGTATTTTTTTGTGGCGTTGCATCATCGTCTAATAGCCAAATATAGTTGGCCCTGTTTTGGGAGGCTGCTTTTCTAATGCCTTCGCTAAAGCCGCCAGACCCCCCAAGGTTTTCATGCAGAGTGAGCACTTTAATTTGCGGCCGTGAATTACTGTTTTGCTGAATAAAATCATCGACTGCCAGAGCGGTGTCATCATCACTATTATTGTTGATAATCGTAATGCTATAAGCTTCTTTGGGGTAATCTAAATGTGTTAGTAGCTTTAGTTGATCGATCAGTTCTGCCTTTCGATTGTAAGTCACAATTACAATCTCAATGAGCGGCACAGAGGCTGATTTGTCTGTAGTGTCTAACGTCAAACCAGTATGCTCCTGTATTAATCTTTAGCTGCGATGGGCCGCTCTTTAGGTGCGGGCGAGCAACTTTTTAGCTTGTGTTGAAGGTTAGCTCGCATTTTATTTGTTTCAGCTAATTGGTTCGCAACAATATCTTCAGAAGCGGATATCACCTCAGATAGGCTTGGAAGCCCAATTGATTTTGGGGTTTTTTCATTAGAAAAACTGACCCCTTGAGAGCCAATTGTGAAGTAGTTAAATATTTGAGAAATCATGCGCGCAGTTGCACGCTTATTCCAACTCAAAAATGCGCCTTTCTTTTTCTGTAAGGGGTCCCCTGCAAAGCTTTGGCTGAGTTTTTGCCTGAGCCCAAAAAGCTTGTTTCGTGTTAGAATCGAAGTTGCATAAACGCCTGCTATGCTGGGAGTAACATTTCTGCTGACTTTGCTGGCTCGGATTGAATTCTGAGTTGCCGTTGTAAGGCCTAGGCTGCTCAAAAAATCCAAGATGAGGTTTTGGCTTTCCCATTGATTCTTGTCATATGGGCGGGTGATTATTTTATTAGGGTACACCTTTTCCCAGCGTTTGATAAATAGCGTTTTAAAGGCTGCACTATAGACGCAGGGATCAAAAAGAGTGGGGACATACTTTGCCATTAAATATTGCCACTTGAACGCAGAGTATGATTTTGCGGTCTTGAGTTTTTGCATTATTCCCGACTCTAGATATTCATCTGCTCTACGAATATAAGCTATTACGCATATGTCGGAATGGTTTAACCATTTTTTAAACAAATTTATTTCGGAGGCTTTTAAATTGCAAAAGGCCTCGGCGCTAAGAATAAGATGCTTGGGCTTGCTGGAGATAACTTTGTCCAGTTTGAGCCAGCAGCCACCTTTTTGGCCTGACCGTAGTTCTCGAAACAAGCATTCGTGGTGGCTTTCTTGTTTAAAGAGTTGAGGGTACTCAATCCCGTTCGCCCTTAGTGCATCCCGGTTTTGACTGAGGGCAGCTTGAATGGCGGTTGACCCAGTCTTATCTGAGCCAATATGGACGTAGATCTTCATGTTGGTACTGCCTCAGTTTCATACATTTCTAAGATTTTCTGGGCTTCTCCAATCGCTTTAATTACCCCGTTTTCTATCCACAATATTCTGTCACAGAGCTTTTTTAACGTTTGGGTAGAGTGAGATACTAGTACTACAGTCTGGTTCGACCGCACCTTATCCTTCAGTGCCTTTGCTGATTTTTGCTTAAAGTCTTTGTCGCCTACTCCGAGGATCTCATCAAGTAGAAGTACGTCCGGTGTTGCATGGATTGCTGTGGCAAAGCCCAGGCGAGCTTTTTGGCCTGCTGAAAAGGTGCCAACAGGCTCCTTAATTGTATCGCCGAGGCCAGAAAACTCCGTGATGATGGGAATTAGAGTCTTAGCCTGTCGGATGCTGCTCCCTTGAGTTACCAGTGCCATAAGGGCGTTATCAATACCGCTCAGGTTTTTATTAAAACCTAGCCCAAGTGATAATAGTTGTGACTTGATATGAGGCTTTCTGTGAATTTTTCCTGTATTTGGGGTGATGATATCTGCGAGCAATTTAAGCAAGCTTGATTTGCCGGCACCATTTCGCCCAATAACGCCAAGTGTTTCGCCAGGTAGCAGTTCAAATGAGATATCCTTGAGCACCCAGTTTGGCTTTGTGAATAGGCTCAACCTTCCACGGTAGGCGAGGCCTACTTTTGAAAATGTTAATATCGGCGAGCTCATAGCAGCACTCTTGGGTAAGTTCTATCCAACGCTTTAATCAGGGCTAGGGCGGAGATAAGGGATATAGCTCCAACAATGAGTGGATAGGCTAACTCTCCAATCGCGGGCATTTGGTTCTCTAGAAGAACCTTTCTGTAGCTAACAAAAATTTCAGCAAATGGATTGAGAAACAGAAGCTCCTGAACCTCTGGCGGGCGGCTGCCTATATCGAAGAAAATACCTGATGTGAAAAGTACCCCGGTTACGGATAGAGGTACCAAGTGTCGTAAATCGGGCACCAGAGGTATGGTAGCCGCAGCTAACAAGCTTAGCCCGAGATTAATGACAAGCTGGGAGAAAATGACAGGGATAAGTCCTAACCATGCGACGGAGGGGACAAACCCCGAGAGCCATAGCGCACCAAAGTATTGGTAGGACGCATACAAACCTCAAGAGCATAGATAGATTGATTGAGCAAGCAAATATCCACTTGGGCAAGTAAAATTGGCCAAGTATCCCTTTGTTGTTAACTATCGATTCGGCGCTATTGCTGATGGATGACGCAAACCATTTAAATGGGAGCATGCCACACAGCAGGAATGCTAAAAATTCTGGCCCAGCTTGGTTGCCGCGGAATCCAGATGCGAATGCGAAGTAGAGAAGCCCTGTGAGAAGAAGTGGCTCCATTACCCACCAGACAGTTCCTAGGTAGGTATTTTCCATGTCCGCTTTTAAGGCGTTTACGCCCCTGAGCCAAACAATATTGAAGTGATTCTTAAGCATCCAGGTGTTACGGTTACAAATAGGAGTGGCATTATAAAGGCACAGAAGCGCCAAATATACAGTAAAAGCTTTAGAAACAACAGCTTACATGCTGTAAACTAGTACGTTGAATTTGTAAAGGCCGTATGTTTTGGTACAAAAAGTAACCGCAGCTCATTGTTATAGGACGTTCCTTCCTGAAACGCATGGAGGGCTGGAACAGGCCATATTTCAGATGGCTCGATCCGGAGGTGAGGTATTAGCCCTCTCTTGCAAGCCCGGCTCTTATGAGATTGAGGCCGGCTTGCAAGTTCGGGCTAGTCGCCGCTGGTTTTCTTTCAATTCAATGTGTTTTGGACCGGGTTTGCTACTGGATGTATGGCGTAGCAAAGCGAAAGTGTTGCACTTGCACTTTCCCTGGCCTTTTGGTGATCTTGCCTACCTATTTGCAGGCAAGCGGCGCCCCTTGGTTGTGACTTACCATTCTGATGTGGTGAGGCAGAGGTGGCTGCTGAAGCTTTACACCCCTCTCATGAATCGTTTTTTTGCCAAAGCGGATCGTATCGTCGCTACTTCTGAGCAGTATGTGGCAACAAGCCCTGTTTTGCAGCGCTGGAAGCATAAGGTCTCTGTGATTCCCTTGGGGGTTGATGAGGATACCTTGCCGCCCCCGCGTGAAGACGACTTGAAGCGTATTGAGGGCACCTATGGCCGGGGTTTCATGCTTTTTGTCGGTGTTCTTCGTTACTATAAAGGCCTTGAATACCTGGTTCGCGCGGCTGAGGGGGCGGGCTGCCGCATATTGATTGCGGGGGCGGGACCAGAAGAGGAGCGTATGCGCGCTCTTGTTTCTAAGCAGGGCCTGGATAACGTTGAATTTCTGGGGTTTGTATCCGATGAAGAAAAGGCAGCATTGTATAGACTATGTGGTGCTGTAGTTTTTCCTTCTCATCTGCGTTCTGAAGCCTTCGGGGTCACCTTGATTGAAGGGCTTATGGCCGGTAAGCCCCTGATAAGTTGTGAGATAGGCACCGGTACAAGCTTTGTAAATGAGAATGGTGTAACTGGCCACGTGATACCTCCAGCGGATAGCGCCGCGCTGCGGGCGGCTATGAATGACCTCAGCTCCAACCCTGAAAGAGCCAAGATAATGGGGGCTGCAGCTCGCCAGCGTTATGAGGCCCTGTTCACGGGCGAGAAGATGCGAGAATCGTATCAAGAGCTTTATCGGGAAGTTCTAGGGTCTGATGTTGGTAGTGAGGTGATTGACTCCGATAGGAGTTCCTGTGCTTAGGATTGGTGTTGATGCCAGACCATTGTCAGTTGTTACTACAGGTATTGGCCGTTATACGGAAGCCCTCATTGAGCGTATGGTACAAAGCGGGCATGAATGGTTCCTTTATAGTGATGCGCCGCTGCCTGAGAGGCTCTGTGATGTAGCTAATGTGGTCGTACGTACAGGGAAGGTTGGGCGTAAATCACTGGGTACTCTTTTTGCTCAAGCCCGCTTCCCATCCTGGGCTAGGCATGATGACTTGCAGGTATTCTGGTCCCCCAGGCATCATTTACCGCTGATGATGCCGTCTTCAGTAAGCCGGGTGGTGACGATTCACGACATGGTTTGGGCGCGCTTTCCTGAAACTATGTCTGTATTTGGTAAGCACCTAGAGCGTGGGTTGATGCCCCCTTCGGTAAACTCGGCGCAAACGGTGATAGCGGTATCAGCATTTACCGCCGATGAGCTCACAGAGTTAATGCCGAAGTCTGTGGGTAAGACTGTTGTTATTCCCGAAGCACCTTTCCTGGAAAATACTGACGACCGCATTGATGGGGAGTATTTCCTTTTCGTCGGTACTCTGGAGCCCCGGAAAAATTTGGAGCGCCTGCTGGCCGCATATCGAGCTTACTTGGATATGGCTACTCAAGGAGCATTGCCGCTTTATGTTTGTGGTGGGCAAGGCTGGGGGCTGCCTCGATTAAGTGAAGTTATTGAGGGGTTGGGTTTAGGAGAAATGGTAAAGGTGCGGGGTTATGTGCCTGATCACGAGTTAAGTGGCTTGTATCATAATGCCAGAGCTTTGCTTATCCCCTCGATTTATGAGGGGTTTGGGCTGCCTATTGTTGAGGCGTTTTCGCAGAATACGCCGGTTTTGACCTCTAATACTGGAGCTATGCGGGAGGTGGCTGGAGGTGGAGCTATTTTAGTCGACCCTCTTTCGGTTTCTAGCATGGCTAATGGTATCCATCAGCTGCATTCAGATTTGGATTTGGTCCATAGCCTTCAGGAATCTGCATGCGCTCGGGTAAAAGAGTTTTCTTGGGATCGAGCAGCGGAAGCCACCTTGAAGGTGTTGGAGGAGGCTGCTATCAACGGGTAGCTGGCTTTGGTTCATCTTTTTATAGCGCTAGCTTCTACATCATTCTCTTTTCGGGCGGGTCTCTGGCTATTCCCTGAAGTATGTTTGTGTTCTGCGGTTTCAAGGTTGTGGGACTTTAAGACTTATCCAAATTTATTTTCTCATTGATTGTTTCGGTCTTCCCTTAAGGTTGTCAGGTTCTAACTACCCTGGCTGCTGTCGAAGTTCCTATCTGTCTCTCTCCTGATCCAGTTGTTGAAATCCCCGCCCATCCTGTTTGTTGGCCAATGTTGTAGGTTGCTAATTCCAAGTGTTGTGCTAATCGTTTAGTCAGCGCGTGATGATTCAAATGTCTAACAATATCTGCAATTGGTGCTGCTATGCGGGTTAAATTTTCCGTGATTGTTCCGGTCTATCAGCAGTGGCACTTCATTGAGGAGTTGGTTTGTTGCTTGGAGTCTCAAGTCATTTCAAAAAACCTTTTTGAGCTTGTGCTGATATCAAATGACGGGAATTCTCCATCCTTTTTAGGGGGGAAAGTTTTCAGATTAAGACAGGAAAGTGCAAAAAGCCTGGGTCTTATGCGGCAAGAAACAAAGGGGTAGAGTTAGCTGAAGGAGATTGGCTTATATTTACGGATGCTGATTGCCTGCCGGATTCAAAGTGGATAGCTGGAATTGATAGGGCGGTTGGGTGTTGGGGGGAGTGTAAAGTTATTTGCCGGTGATGTGCGAAGTCAAAAGCAATATGGATTCTCCAATATCTATGAAGTCTATGACTTTATGAGAGGGATACCACAAGAGGTTTACGTATCTGCAGGAGTTGCGGCTACAGCAAATATGGTAGTTGATCGGTTTTTGTTTCTGAAGTTTGGCGGCTTTAGTGAGAATTCCTTTTCGAGTGGTGATTTTGAGTTTTGCAGAAGGTTGAGGGTAAGAGGGTACAAAGTCTTATTTCTGAAATCTGCTTTTGTTCATCATCGAGTTAGATGCTCCTGGCAATCTGTAGCGACAAAAGCAAGGCGGATAAAGGGAGGGCAGTTTTTCCTCTCTCAAGGGGCAGGGAGGATTAAGCTGATTCTATATACCCTTCTTCCGCCGGTAAGGTCGGTCGTATTTTTTTGGAGGAAAAGGGAAATTTATATTGGTTATAGATTGTTGGCAAGTTTCGTTCAGATAAGGTTGTGGGGGGTTGAAATACGGGAGATGGCTCGCTTGATGTTAGGGGCGAAACCTGAGCGACATTGATCTTTGTAAATGTTTGGGCGGTATTGATTGTGGAGAGGTGAGCTTGTATACCAATAATTCTAACAGGCTGAGACATGAAAAAAGCATTAATAACGGGTGTAACAGGTCAGGATGGTTCTTATTTAGCTGAATTTTTATTGGCGAAAGGGTACGAGGTTCATGGGGTTAAAAGAAGGTCTTCTTCATTTAATACGAGCCGCATAGATCACTTATACCAAGGGCCGCAAGATGATAGTAGAAGGTTTTTCTTCACTATGGAGACCTTACCGACACAAATAATTTGACCCGAATTCTTCAGGAGGTGCGGCCTGATGAAATCTATAATCTGGGCGCTCAGTCACATGTTGCGGTCAGTTTTGAATGCCCTGAATATACTGCAAATGTGAACGGGCTTGGAACCCTCAGAATACTAGAGGGGATGCGTCTTCTGGGGTTGGATAAAACCAGATTTTACCAAGCCTCAACATCGGAGCTTTATGGTGCTGCCAAAGCTACCCCTCAGAATGAAAATACTCCTTTTTACCCTCGCTCTCCATACTCAATAGCAAAATTATTTGCTTATTGGACTGTGGTCAATTTCCGCGAGGCCTATGGCTTATATGCTTGCAATGGAATCTTATTTAATCATGAGTCATCACGGCGTGGTGAAACTTTTGTTACTCGAAAGATAAGCCGGGGTTTGGCAAATGTTGCCCAAGGTTTAGAGCGGTGCCTGTATTTGGGGGAGCTGAATGCACTGAGGGACTGGGGTCATGCTAGGGACTATGTTGAAATGCAATGGTTGATGTTGCAGCAAGAAAGTCCTAGGGATTTTATCATCTCTACAGGGCTGCAATACTCCGTTCGGGATTTTGTTCGTAATTGTGCTCAAGAGTTGGGGATAGCGATAGAGTTTCATGGAGAGGGGCAGAAAGAAGTAGGTGTTGTTGCTTCAATTGTGGGAGAAGATGCTCCAGCAGTTAAGTGTGGAGATGTAATTGTTAAAGTGGACTCTCGTTATTTTCGCCCGACAGAAGTGGTGTCACTAGTAGGTGACGCCTCATTGGCTAGGCAAGAGCTGGGGTGGGCACCTAAAACAACCTTGAAAGATTTAGTTGGGGAGATGGTTAAGTATGATTTGAGGGAAGCGAAGCGGAATTTGTTGTTGGCTGGCAATGGTTATCGCACTGAGCCTATTTTTGAGGAGTAGTTAGTGAAATACTCCCAGAGAGTTTTTATCGCAGGTCATCGGGGTATGGTTGGTTCGGCATTAATTCGGAGGCTGAGACCGGTAAAAAACTGTGAGGTCATTACTTGCCCTCGAGATTCGCTGGACTTGACAGATGCTAATGCTGTTTCTGATTTTTTTAATTCGGAATCGATTGATACTGTTTATTTGGCTGCGGCAAAGGTGGGGGGCATATTGGCGAATAGCAGGCTCCCAGCTGATTTTATTTACCAGAACCTGATGATTCAAGGCAATGTAATCCATCAGGCGCACAAGGCCGATATCCAAAATTTGTTGTTTATTGGGTCGTCTTGTATTTATCCAAGGAATTCCCCCAACCGATACGGGAGCGGGACTTGCTTGGTGGTAGTCTGGAGCCGACTAACGAGCCTTATGCTATTGCCAAGATTGCCGGAATTAAGTTGTGCGAATCGTACTCAAGGCAGTATGGACGTAACTATCGCAGTGTTATGCCGACAAACCTTTATGGTCCACATGATAACTTTGACTCTGCAAATTCACATGTTATCCCTGCATTAATATATCGTTTCCATAAGGCCAAAAATGAAGGGCTGCAGAATGTCAGGATTTGGGGGAGTGGTGATGTTCGACGAGAATTTCTGTATGTAGAGGATATGGTTGATGCGTTGGTGTTTGTAATGGGTTTGGAAGATCGAGTATATCGATCCGTGACAGAGCCTATGTGCTCCCACCTAAATGTGGGTACTGGGGTGGATTGCACTGTTAAGGAGCTGGCTTATTTAATCGCCGAGATCATTGGGTTTGAGGGAAATATTACATTTGACAGGTCGATGCCTGATGGTGTGCCGCGGAAGTTGCTAGACACCTCAAAGCTATCGAAGTTGGGGTGGGATTCCCAGACTTCCTTGGGAGTAGGGTTAAAGAAAACATACGACTGGTATAGAAGTATTTTACGTTGATCGAATGTCAGATATTGTAATTTGTACTAAAGTTCTCAAGAGAGGTTTTACTTTTCACGAAACGACAACTTGAGACTTTTTGTGATAAAAATAAGCCTGATAACGGTTTGTCTAAATAGTGCTGACACCATTCGCGACACAATACTATCCGTGTTGGCTCAAGATTATGCAAATATTGAGCATATAATTATTGATGGTGGCTCTACTGATGGCACGCTAGAGATAATATCTGAGTTTAAAGACCAAGTCGCGGCAGTTGTGTCTGAAAAAGACTCAGGTATTTATGATGCTATGAATAAAGGTATATGCCTGGCGTCTGGCGATATAGTCGGCACAATTAACTCTGATGATGTCTATTCTGATAGTCGTGTAATTTCAAATGTTGTTAATGAATTTTTGGTTTCGGGAGCCCAATCTGTCTATGCAGACCTGGAAATTGTGGCTCGTAATAATTTAAGTCAAAGAGTACGTTTCTATGGCTCCAGTAAATTTAGGGTTTCAAAATTTCGCTGGGGCTGGATGCCGCCCCACCCTACATTTTTTGTACGGCGTGACTGTTATAAAAAGCTAGGTTTATATAAAACCAACTACCGTGTTGCAGCAGATTTTGAATTGCTAGCTCGTTTTCTTCATCGGGATAAAATCAGCTTCAGGCGCTTGCCAAAATGTATTGTGAAGATGCGTGAAGGGGGTGTTAGTTCCCAAGGCATTTGGGGGCGGATTCATCAAAACCTGGAAATTGTTAGGGCTTGCAAAGAAAATCATATCTACACAAACTTTTTCCTGATTCTATTTAAAGTACCTCTTAAACTGCTCGAATACACAGGAATTGGCCTTACCCATAGGCGGTGAAGGCCAACCTTTCCCTGTTTGATTTGAAGTGGCTCCTGTTAAGAGAACAGTGAGGGCAGGGCGCTATCTGCTTCACGGGGTTCACTTTTAGGTTTCGCGTTCAGTAGTAAGTCGACTATTGCTTTCACCTTATTGATGTCCAAAGGACTAGCTGGTGACTTGTAAATAGCGGCGTCCAGAACTGCTTGGAGCTGATCCAGCTCAGGGATGTTCAGTTGCCTCGCGGTCTCAGCCAAGCTCTTCCCATTTACTTGCGGCCACTTTGCAGCAAGCCACTTTAAAGTGGCTTGCTGGATATGGATGGGGTTCTCACTCTCCAGAGCTTTTTTAAGGGCACGGGTTTCACGTTGTAAGTCGGGAGCCTGGGTGTGGTTGCTCGGTATTTGCTGGGCGGGTTTGCGCCTCTGAAAGAAAAAGTACAGCACCCACAGTAAGTGAGAGGCAATCGCGATAATAGCCAGGTTGCGCCAAAAATGGCTCACCGTACCGACTTGTTCAGTGGGTGTAGCTGACTGAGGTACTTTAGCACTGGTTTCATTGTCGCTGGTTACTGCAGCAGCAGTACCGGAAACTGAGAAGCGGAATGCCGGTAGTTGAGTGGTGCGTTGTCGTTGGCTTTTTGTATCCCACCAGGTCACAGTGACAGGAGGAAGCTCGTAGTCCCCGGGTTGTGTAGCCACAATCGCGGTTGTCTCAATACGGCTTCCGGTAACGCCGTTGGGCCCAACCTGGTCTTCTTGTTGCGGTTGATCGGGGTAAGTTTTAAGGCCATCCACGTTGAGTTTGGGAAGTGGGGGCAACTGTGCGGCCCTGAGCCCTTCGGCACGTACGGTAAGAATTCGGGTAATAGGTTCGCCTACGGCAAAGGTGTCCGGGTCCTGGCTCCAGCTTTGAACAATGCCGAGACTGGCAGCGGGCAGCCATTGGCTGCCAGAGTAGTCAGCGGGTTTTGGCAGCACTTCAATAGACTTCTCCTGGGAGCGAAGTCGAAGCCTTTGGCTGTTGCGATTAAATAGGGAGAAGGGATCCCTGCGCCCAGCGATGGCCACGTAGGTAAGTGCGGGGATGCTGAGCTTGCCTGAGCTATCTGGGAAAACGGCGTAGGTAACTTCGTAAACCGCATGGCTCACGTCATTGAGCTTGCGCTCATATCGCTGCTCATCGACTTTTTCTGCATGAGCGCCGGCAACCTTGAGAGGCTCTGTTGCGATATCGTGTAAGCCGATAGTGGTGTACAGGCGAATTTTTACCAGCAGTTGCTCTTGGACATAGACCTTTTCCTTGTCGAGTGTTACTTCCAGAAAAGCCTGCTTTTCACCGCCGTTAGGTCCACTTTGTGCCTCGGTGACCGTGACGGGAACCGCATCGGAAACCTCTCCTTGATAGTTAAAAGAGGGGATAAACAGTTTGCCTTCCCGTTTGGGGGCTAGCGCCAGTACCCACTCGACAAAACTCTCTGCACGGCCATTGATAACGCGATACTGATTGGACTGTTGGCGTGAGAGAATATCGAAATCCTGTTCCAGCAAGTCAAAGTCCGGTTGTCCACCACTTTTGTCTCCTGAATAGCGCACACGTAAATTGACTGTCTCATCAATTCCAATCTTATCTCTGTCGACCGTTGCGCTGAGATCGCTTGCTAAAACCGGTGTCGACAGACAAAGTGCTATTGCAAGAAGTAGCAAAGCGAAGGCGTGGCTGAGTGGGAGGCTCCAAAGTTTTATTCGGTTGTTAATGATTGCGTCCATAGGCATTTTTGAAATCAGTGTCCTTGAATCCAGCGACATTGTTCTACTGTTCTTTACCATCTTTGTGTCGCCCCATTTTCCGGCGGCTCCCACTCTCCGCTGCGATAGGCACGGCGCCTTTGCAGGCTCTCGTATTTGAACTTCTCGCGCATCAGGCCGGCTGGATCATCGGGAATTTGACGGAGCCATTGGTCCAGGGCTTGTTGGGTTTCCTGGTCGAGTGGGCTTTCTTCAGCCCCAGTAGGCTGCGATTCCCCTTGCGGCGGTTGTTCTTCACCCTGTTGTTCACCTTGCTGTTGTTGTTCGCTCTCCTGCTCTTCCTGGCCCTTTTCTTGGGAGCCCTGCTGCTCCTCACCTTGGGGCTGTTGCTCAGAGGACTCTGGTGAACCAGAGGGCTGTTGATTATTGCCCTGTTGTTGCTGCTCGCTGGACTGCTGTTCGTTGTTCTCAGCTTGCTGCTCTTGGTTTTGCTGTTGTTCCTGGCTCTGCTGCTGGCCCTGTTCCTGCTCGCTTTGCTGCTGTTCACCGGACTGCTGTTGGGATTGCTGCTGTTTTTCTTGCAGCTCTTTCAGCTTTTCAGCAATTTCTCGATTGTGCTCGGCATCGGCAAACTCGGGCTGCTTTTGCAGGGCTTCATCGTAAGCCTCGATAGCTTTATCGTAGTCCCCCTGTTGCACCAGGCTGTTGCCAAGATTGTACAAGCTCTGTGAATTATTACTTTGGGCGAAATTCTCCTGGGCCTCTGCGTAATTGCCTGCGCGATAGTTGGCAGTGCCTTTCCATTCGGGGTTGTGAAATTCTTGCGCGGCCTCGGCCGGCTGTCCCTCTTCCAGTAGGCGCTGGCCTTGCTGGTCTTTGCGTTGCCAAAAATCCTGCCATTCAATAGCCTGGCTTTCACTTGAAATCCCAGTTATCAACAGTAAGGGCAGGGCGCATGCCAGAGCTCCCCGACGGAAGAGTAGGGCTGCAAAAGGTAGTATTAAAAGCAGCAATAAGGGCCCTTCATCCCGCCATTGGTCGAACTCCCTTTCAGTGAGCTGCGCTTGTTGCGGGCTGTCAGTTTGAGGCAGTAAATAGTCGATATCGCTGTCATTTACCGTAATTTTGGCAAAACGCCCCCCGCTGGACTGGGCGAGCTGGCGAAGCTCACTGGCATCGAAATTGGAGATGACGATGGCCCCTTTACTATCAGTCACAAATCCACCGGTATTCCCCCGTGGGATGGGGCTGCCCTCGCCGCTGCCCACGGCGAGTACGCTCATCTCAACTTTTGCGTTGGACAGAGCTTTGGCAACCTCATCGGCGGCCATTGAGTCTATGCCGTCGGTAACGGCAAGTAATTGCCCGCGTCCTGCGGCTCCATCCTTTAACAGGCGAATCCCGGTATCGACGGCCATTTCGATATTGCTGCCGGGGACGGGCATGATTGAGGGCGACAACGCGGGTACCAGATTGGCGATAGTAGCCGT
Organism: Microbulbifer sp. VAAF005; assembly: GCF_030012985.1. Classification (NCBI taxonomy): domain Bacteria; kingdom Pseudomonadati; phylum Pseudomonadota; class Gammaproteobacteria; order Cellvibrionales; family Microbulbiferaceae; genus Microbulbifer; species Microbulbifer sp. VAAF005. The sequence goes on from NZ_CP120233.1 coordinate 5,239,025, forward strand.
GTCCTCGGTAAGAGGGGTGACGACATGGGCTTCTCCGGCATAGGCGACGAGCGCGGTGAGGCCGTCTTTTCTCTGGCGCAAAATATCCAAAATTTTAAGGCGGGCGCGGGTTAGTCGATTGGGCGAGAGATCTGTCGCCATCATGGACGGTGACAAGTCTAGCAGTATTACCACGGCATCCTGGTTGCTGTACACCGGGGTTGGCAGCTTGCGCCAGGCGGGGCCGCCCAGAGCGATAATCATCGCGACCAGCAGCGCAAATATTAATGCAAATAACCAGGGTCTTTTACTGCCGCCGCGCAGTAGAAGGTGGGGCAGCAGATCTGGGTCTATGACCTTTTGCAGTTGAGCGCTGTTGAGCACCATCTTTGCCAATCCCCAACAGAGTAGTGCTGCGGGAATTAGCAGCCACAGAACCCCTGGGCGCAGGAAGTGGAAGGATTGGATTAGGTCGAGCATATTCACTGGGCTTGACCTCCATTGTTACGACTTATTTCTTCTCGTCTGGCAGGGAGCTGAAAATTGCTCGCCAGGGGAATCAGGGCCCAAATTCCAGCCAGTAGTAGGGCGATACTAAGGGGCCAGGTGAACAGGGACTTCATGGGGCGGTAACTTTCCGCTTCTTGTTCGACAGGTTCTAACTTATCCAGTTCGGCATAGATTTCTGCCAGCTCCTGCGGGTTGTGGGCGCGGAAATAGCGGCCTCCAGTTTTGTCGGCAATTTCCTTGAGTGTCTTGCTGTCGAGATCTCGCGAAGGGTTAATTCTACGGCTGCCAAAACGGCTCCCCAGAAGGCCGGGTTGAACCATTTCGTCGGCACCTACACCGATGGTGTAAACCGTAATGCCCGCTTGTTGTGCCAGCTCGGCAGCTTTGAGCGGGGAGACTTCCCCCGCGGTGTTGGCGCCATCGGTGAGGAGTATCAGCACGCGTTGCTCTGCGGGGCGTTGGGTCAGGCGTTTGACCGATAGCCCAATGGCATCACCGATGGCAGTTCCCTGTCCAGCAAAGCCGATCTGGGCCTCTTTTAGTAGAGTTTCTACCGTCTCCCTGTCATAAGTGAGTGGGGCTTGCAGGTAGGCGCGAGTACCAAACAATACCAACCCCAAACGGTCACCTTTACGCCGTTCAACAAAGTCACCAACCACCTGTTTTACTGCATTGATACGCATCGCCGGTCGGCCATTAATTACCATATCGGGCGTTTCCATGCTGCCTGAAATATCTACGGCAATAAGGAGATCCCTTGCGCTGCTGGGTTGAGATATCGGCTCCCCATACCACCGGGGACGGGCTGCGGCGCTGATTAAAAGCAGCCAGATCAGAATCAGCAAAAAGAGATTGAGCAGATTGCTTTGTTCGCCGCCGCCGCGTTGGGATAGCTCAGAATAAAATGGCACCTTCAGGGCGCTGCTCATGGGTTTGGAGCGGGGTAGCAGCCAGCGAGCGAGTAGCGGGAGTGGGGCTAAAAAGAAAACCCATGGCCAGGCGAATTCAAACATGCGCGGCCTCCCCGCCTTGGTGTTGCGGGCTGTTTTGGGTGGGTTGTCCGTGCTGCTTCACCCACAAAATGGCATATTCCTGTAGCGCTCGGTTTTTGTCTGGGTCACAGCTGCCACGATAGAGGTTTTCGACGAGTGCTTGTTGCGCATCAGAGGGGCACTCGAGTGGGGCTGACTTTTTCAGGAATTCGACCCATGCTGTGCCGATAAGATTGCCGCACTCTGTGCGACTGTATGTTGTAACTGCCACTCGCTTAAGTATTTCATTAATTTCTGGAACTGCATCCACCTCCTCAGTATTTACTGCGGCGAGCAGTGAGGCTGCTTCGACACGATAGCGATTGCGTTCAATTTTTTTGCGCCGCTGCCGCCACCATAGGGCAGCGGCGGCCACACAGACAAGAATTAATACGGCCAACATCCACCAGCCTGGAGCGGGTGGCCACCAATTAACCGCATTGGGCTCTTGTATATCGCGGAGTTGCGATAACAGTTCCTGGGCCTCGGGCGAAGGCGCTTGCGGTGTTGGGGATTGCATTTGTTTTGCCAGAAGACTTCCTTTTATCACGACTGGCCCTCAATTAAATTGCCAGTGCGTTTTGCCTTCGCTCCTTGGTTCGCCAAAACGCTGGCGACTAGCTTTTTCTGCACTTTCAAACTCATTACTACTTGGGCCTTCTCGTATTTTGCCAGCCATTATTTCTTTGCCGCGAGCCGTAGACGGACATCAGTGCTGGAATAAGCGGTTGGGTGTTATCAAAGTCCAGCAACGGCAGCCGATAACGCCGGCATAGTTGTTCAACCTCGGCGCGGGCGCGGGCTTGCTTTTCGGCAAAATGTTCGTGTACCGGCCGATTGCCGGCATGAAGGAATGTGCGCTGGCGACCGTCAGATATAGTGAGGGATTGGCCGGGCAGATGTTGCTCCAGCGGGTCCGATACCCTCAGTACCTGGAGGTCGGCATGGCGGGATAAAAGATAGAGTGGCTGTGAGCAGCTCTCGTCGAGATCGTGACAATCACTGATTAAAAAGAGCGCACTACCGGGGCGTGCGATTCTTCGCGCTTCCTCCAGCAATGTTTTCAGTGTTTGGTTGCCCTGTTCGGGGATGGGGCTGTTCAGTTCCGCAGCGCGGGCAACCGTACTGTGGATCATCGAAAGTACGGCGTGGTGGCTGCGGCGCGGGCGCACTGTATCTATTTCCCGGTCGGAGAAAAGTAGCGCCCCGATCCGATCACTGTGCTGTAAGCCAGCCCAACCCAGGGCTGCAGCGATGCCGCTTGCCGTCACCGATTTAAATGCCCTTTGGCTGCCAAAAAACATCGGCGAGCGCAAATCCAACAGGATAACTACCGGGCGTTCGCGCTCCTCTTGGTAAAGTTTGGTGTGGGTTTGGCCGGTTCGAGCTGTTACGCGCCAGTCAATGGAGCGCACATCATCGCCTGCCTGGTAGTTCCGCACTTCCTCAAAATTCATGCCGCGGCCGCGATAGCGAGTGAGCAGGCTGCCGGCCTGATCACTGCGGGCCAGGCGCGGCTTGAATAATTGCAGCTGCCGTGCGGCGTAACGCATTTGCACCAGCGGCGTTACTTCAGGGTAAGCCCCGCGCAGTTCGAGTTCAGTTGGGGGTGCTTCAGCGGACATCAGATCGCAGGCACCTGTTGAAGTAATCGCTCAATTACCTGGTCGGTAGTAATTCCCGCCGCTTCCGCCTCAAAACTCAACAGGAGCCGGTGGCGTAAAATATCGGGAGCGACATTCATCACATCATCTGGGGTGACGTAGTCGCGCCCGGCGAGCCAGGCGTGAGCGCGCGCGCAGCGATCCAGTGCAATTGTTGCTCTCGGACTTGCACCAAAATCTAGCCATGACGCCAGCTCGCTGTCATACTTCGCCGGCTCGCGAGTAGCAATGACAAGTTGGACAGTATAGGTTTCCACGGCCTCAACCATCTGCATTTCCAGAATTTGGTTGCGCGCCTGAAGAATGGTTTCTTGGCTGATAATTTCAGTGGGGCGATTTTCGCCAAGGCTAGCCTCGGATCTGGCCAGGCGCAGGATTTTTGCTTCCGCCTCCGCATTGGGATAGGCAAGATTTACCTGCATTAGGAATCTATCTAATTGTGCCTCTGGCAGAGGATAAGTCCCTTCCTGCTCAATAGGGTTTTGGGTAGCCATTACCAAAAATAACTGGGGAAGGGGATAAGTTTTTCGGCCGACACTGATCTGCCGTTCTGCCATAGCTTCGAGCAGCGCCGACTGAACTTTGGCTGGCGCGCGGTTAATCTCATCGGCCAGTATCAGGTTGTGAAACACTGGACCTGGTTGAAAATGGAACTCTCCGGTTTCCGGCCGGTAAATGTCGGTGCCGGTAATATCCGCCGGAAGCAGATCTGGCGTAAATTGAACGCGATGGAAGTCACCCTCAATAGCTTCGCCCAGTGTTTTAATGGCCTTGGTTTTGGCCAGGCCTGGCGCTCCCTCCACCAAAAGGTGGCCATCGGCCAGCATGGCGATCAGCAATCGGTTAACCAATCTCTCTTGACCGATAATCTGCTCTTCCAACCAATCGCCCAAAGCGGCGATATGATCCCTAATAGTCTGGTTTGCTTCCATAGTATCTCTTCTTCTGAGAATTTAGCCGCCGCACGGACCTGGCTGGCTTTCTACCATCTATATATAGTCGCCGCCGAGAAGGTGGCGACTGATGATTTTAGCGGCACCAAATGAAGAGGCAACTCTTGAGATGTAGGCCTCTGCCGAGCCGACTAGATTCTGAGGTGGAATGGACTTCTCCTCACCGTCTGACTGAAAGTGTAATTTTTAGGACTCAACCCTGCAGCTGCGTATGGGCTGAGATGATGACCTTTTCGGATCTACAGTGTTTGGATTCGATGTGACAAAAATGAGATTGGGAGGTTCCCCGTGAATATGGCGACGGTTATTACCGACAGCCGTGAAGAATTAGTTGCGCAGATTTGCGAGCTGATTCGTGACAAGCTGACCAGCGAAGCCGAACCCGTTGTGGCTTTTGCCCAGCAGTTCCTCAATCAGTACCCATTAGAGGATCTGGCCGGCCGTCGTCTTGTCGACGTCTATGGCTGCATATACACCTGGTGGAACTTTATTCAACAGCGCCCGGGCGGCCTACCCAAGGTGAAGGTCTTTAACCCCCGCCTCGAAGATGATGGTTGGGAGTGCTCGCATACAGTCATTGGTGTGCTGCAGCGGGATATGCCATTTCTGGTGGACTCCATTCGCATGGAGATCAATCGTCGAAATACAGTGACTCACTCGATAAAGAGTACGGTAGTTCGAGTCGAGCGTGATGCCAAGGGGAAACTGACTCGCCTGTTGCCGACAGAGGAAGAGTTGCTGGGCGAAAAGCCGCAGGCAAAAGGGAAGCGCATTACGAACGAAGCGATGATTTATGTCGAGATTAATCACGACACTTCATCTGAATTCGCTTCAGGTTTGATGACTGGCTTAAAAGACGTGCTCGGCGATGTGGAACTGGTGGTGGACGACTATGTCCCAATGCTGGAAACCTGCAGCGCAATGGAGGGGCAGTTACAGGCGGGGCTTCCAGACGAAGACACCAACCTATTGGAAGCCAGTGCATTTTTGCAGTGGATGCGCGACGGTAACTTCACCTTCCTGGGATATCGTGAATACGAGTTCAGTGTTGTCGGGGATAAGAAAATCCTCAATGAAGTTGAAGACCGCAGGCTCGGTATTTTCAAAAAGCTGGAAGAAGCTGCGCCGATGCTGGAAACCTCTTTTAGTGAGGGCAAGCAGCGTTTCTACCAAGGGCCCAATTACCTGACATTTGCCAAGTCCTCCGTTAAGTCCCGGGTGCACCGCACGGCCTATTCGGACTACGTGATGATTAAGCGCTACAACACCGAGGGCGAGGTGATTGGCGAAGCGGCGTTTATGGGGCTTTATACCTCGCCGGTTTACACCGAGAGCCCAGCGAAAATTCCGATTATTCGTCGCAAGATGGCCTCGATCATCGAGTCTAGTGGTCTCTCCGGGCAGGGGCACGATGGCAAAGCCCTGCGTCGGATTCTTGATACCTTCCCAAGGGATGAACTTTTCCAGGGCAGCACCAAAGAGCTGTTTGACGTGGTAATGGGTGTGCTGCAGTTAAATGAGCGGGCTCACCTTCGCCTGTTTATGCGTCGCGACCCCTTTGGTAAATTCGTCACTGCCACGGTATACGTTCCCCGTGAGCTGTTTAACAGTGATGTGCGCGAGGTGATTTGCGCGCATATTGCCAAAGCGATTAATGCGAAGGACTCGGACTTCACCACTTTCTTCTCCGAATCCATTCTCGCGCGGGTTCATTTTGTTTTCCGCGTGTCCCCCGATGAGCCTGTTGATTTTGATGTCGCGCTGCTGGAGGCGCAAATTGTGGATATTACCCGCTCCTGGGAAGATGTTTTCCAAAGATCACTAATTGAAAATAGCGGGGAAGAAGAGGGCAGTCGTCTCTATCGTACTTTTGGCCGCGCCTTCCCGGCGGGGTACCGTGAAGACTTTGAGCCTCGTATTGCGGTGCAGGATGTAGCAGCCGTTCAGAGCCTCAGTGAAGATAACCGGGTAGCAATGAGTTTCTACCAGCCGGTGGGGGCAGCTCAGGGCAGTCTGCGGTTCAAGGTATTCAACTGGGGCAGCGGCCTGACGCTCTCCGACGTGATTCCCGTGCTGGAAAATCTGGGCTTGCGGGTTATTGGTGAATTCCCCTATACGATTCGCCCCCGTGGCTATACCGATGTGTGGATGCACGAATTCCATCTGGAATTTGGTCTGCCCACCAAAATTGATGCGCAGGCATCCCGTGGCCTGTTCCAGGATGCGTTCGCGGCGATCTGGAATCACACGGCGGAAAGCGATGCCTTCAATCGCCTGGTGCTGGCCGCCCGGCTTAACTGGCGCGAAGTATCCATGCTTCGCGCCTACGCTCGTTACCTGAAGCAAACCAAGTCCGGTGCCAGTCAGAGCTATATTGCCGCTACCCTGGCCAGCCACGTGGATATCACCCGCAACCTGGTAGCCTTGTTTAGGGCGATGTTCGATCCCCGTTTAAGCACTGGTAAGCAGGAGCAGCCCCGTGTCGAGCGCTTGATCGCTAAAATTCACGATGGTTTGGATACGGTTGATAACCTGAATGAAGATTTGGTTCTGCGCCGATATTTGGAATTAATCCTGGCGACCCTGCGCACTAACTTCTTCCAGGTGGATGATGAAGGGCAGCCCAAGGATTATATTTCGATCAAATTCAGTCCCCGGGATATTCCCGGCATTCCCGAACCCCGCCCGGAGTTTGAGATTTTTGTTTACTCCCCTCGCGTGGAAGGTGTGCACTTGCGCGGCAGTAAAGTCGCTCGCGGCGGCCTGCGTTGGTCTGACCGACTGGAAGATTTCCGCACAGAAGTTCTGGGCCTGGTAAAAGCCCAAGCGGTGAAAAATGCGGTTATTGTACCCAGTGGTGCAAAAGGAGGATTTGTTGTTCGACGTCCGCCTACCGATGGCAGTCGCGAAGCCATGATGGAAGAGGGAATCTCCTGCTACAAAACCTTTATTCGCGGCCTTTTGGATATCACTGACAATCTGAAAGACGGCGAAGTTGTACCGCCCAAATATGTTGTTCGCCGGGATGAGGATGACCCCTACCTGGTAGTGGCTGCGGATAAAGGGACGGCGACTTTCTCAGATATTGCCAACGGCATTGCCGGGGAGTATGGCTTCTGGATGGGCGACGCTTTCGCCTCCGGTGGCAGCCAGGGATACGACCATAAGAAAATGGGTATTACAGCCCGTGGAGCCTGGGTATCGGTACAGCGCCACTTCCGTGAGATGGGGGTGGATGTCCAGAAAGAAAACTTCTCTGTTGTCGGCATTGGCGATATGGGTGGAGATGTTTTTGGTAACGGCATGTTGCTGTCTGAGCATATCTGCCTGAAAGCGGCCTTTAACCACCTGCATATTTTTGTGGACCCCAATCCGGATGCAGAATCCAGCTTTAAAGAGCGCCAGCGTTTGTTCGCCTTGCCCCGGTCGAGCTGGAGAGATTACGAGCGCAAATTAATTTCCAAAGGTGGTGGTATCTTCGAGCGTCGCGCCAAGGCCATTGCTATTACGCCAGAAATGAAAGAAGCGTTTGATATCAAACAGGATCAACTGAATCCCAACGAGCTGATTAGTGCCTTGCTCAGAGCGCCGGTGGATCTGATCTGGAATGGCGGTATTGGCACTTATGTTAAGGCTACTACCGAGACGGACTCCGAAGTTGGTGACAAGTCCAATGATCACTTGCGCGTTGATGGTCGGGAGTTGCGTGCCAAAGTCTTTGGCGAGGGCGGCAACCTGGGTATGACCCAGCGTGGACGTATTGAGTTTGCTCTCAATGGCGGGCGTTGTAACACTGACTTTATCGATAATGCGGCCGGTGTGGATTGTTCTGACCACGAGGTAAATATCAAGATCCTTCTGGATAAAGTTGTTGCCCAGGGTGATTTGACTGAAAAGCAGCGCAATGAGCTGCTGGATGGGATGACCGATGCTGTCGGTGAATTGGTGCTGCACAATAACTATGAGCAGACTTTTGCCCTCAGTGTGGCGGAATATCAGGTTGCCAAGCGCCTGGACGAGTACCGCAGAACTATAAACACTTTGGAAGACGACGGCCGATTGAACCGCGCGCTGGAGTTTATTCCTGACAACGAGCAGATTTCTGAGCGCGAGCACAAAGGGCAGTCCCTGACCCGCCCCGAATTATCGGTTCTAATTTCATACGTTAAGGTCAAGTTGAAAGAAGAGCTGCAAAATGCACAAATCACCGACAATGAGCGGGTGCGTTTTGCGGTTGAGTCTGCATTCCCGGAAAAATTGGTCGAGCGTTATCGCGACCAAGTCTATGACCATCCGCTGTTGCGCCAGATCGTGGCTACCCAGGTCGCCAATGAGATGGTTAACAGTATGGGTATCACCTTCTACAACCGTATCGGTACAGCCACTGGCGCCGATGTGAACGATGTAACTGCCGCTTATGTCAGCGCTCGTGATGTGTACGAGATGCACGACTTCCAGGAGCAGCTGGCTGCGCTGGACTACAAGGTGCCAGCGGAGCTGCAAACAGAACTGCTGAACTCGATGATAGGCCGTGTGCGCCGGGCAACCCGGTGGTTCCTGCGCAATCGCCGCAATGAGTTGGAGCCAGCTACCAACTGCGAGCTGTTCCAGGAGCCGGTACAGCGGGTTATTACAGCGTTGCCGCAGGTCTTGAGTGGCGAGCCCCTTAACGAATGGGAGCAGCGCTACCAGAAACTCCTGGAAGCAGGGGTACCAGAGGCCCTGGCCCTGCTGTCGGCGTCGCCCACCTACCTCTACTCGGCACTGGGTATTTCTGAGTCGGCGCGAGCTAGCGATACGCCCGTAGAGGAAGTTGCCACGGTTTACTTCAGGCTGTCGGATGAGTTGAACCTGCATTGGTTTGGTAATCTGATCGTCGACTTGCCGGTAGACAGCTTCTGGCAGGCGCAAGCCCGGGAGACCAGTATGGATGACCTGGACAGCCAGTTGTCGACACTGGCGGTGAACATTCTTCGCTTAGGCAAGGCTGAAAATCTTGATGTAGAGGGTGCAATGTCCCGCTGGAGCGCTATCATGGCGCCCGCAATTCAACGCTGGCACAATATGATTGCCGAGTTGAAGTCTACTTCTGTCGGTGACTTTGCCATGTTCACTGTGGCTTTGCGCGAGCTAATGTATCTCGCCCACGCCACTGCGGACCGGGAAACCCTGGCAGAACAGTAGCGGAATAGAGCCCAGGGGCCGCTCAAAGGCCCCTGTAGTATCGTCATCACAAGATAGAGCCCTTCGTTTTCTGAAGGGTTCGCCTCCCCACGTAAGGAAAGGTATGTATTCAACACTGCGTAAAGCCTTGTTTGCGCTTGACCCTGAGCGGGCCCACCATTTGTCGATTGATGCCATTGGCGCTGCAGAGCGCCTCGGTTTGATGTCCCTGTACAAAAAGTCGGTCCCGGATGATCCGGTCGAGTTGATGGGGCTCACTCTACCCAACCCGGTTGGTTTGGCCGCTGGTCTGGATAAGAATGCGCAGGCCTTTAATGGTTTCGGAGCCCTGGGATTCGGGTTTGTTGAAGTGGGCACCGTGACACCGCGTCCCCAACCCGGCAATCCGCTGCCAAGGCTGTTTAGGGTGGAAGAGGCCGATGCGATTATTAACCGTATGGGTTTTAACAACCTCGGTGTTGACTACCTGATTGAAAGAGTGAAAAAGCGCCGTTATAGCGGTGTTTTGGGGATCAATGTGGGTAAGAACTTTGATACTCCAGTGGAAAAGGCCGCCGATGACTACTGCCTGTGTATGGAGCAGGTGTACCGCTACGCCGACTACATCACTGCCAACGTTTCGTCTCCCAATACCAAAGGGCTACGTGACCTCCAGTTTGGTGACAGTCTCAATCGCTTGCTGGGCAGCATCAAGGACAAGCAGATGGAGCTGGCTCAAAAGAGTGATCGCTACGTCCCTGTTGCCGTCAAGATTGCCCCGGATATGGAAGGCGATGCGGTGGCGCAGATAGCCGAGGCGCTGTGTGAGTACGATATCGATGGGGTGATCGCTACCAATACGACGATCGATAAGTCTTCAGTCGCCAAGCTGCCCCATGGTAGCGAAGAGGGCGGTTTGAGCGGAAAACCCCTGAGAGCGCAATCCACCAAGGTCATCGAGCTGTTATCGAAAGAGTTGAGCAAGCAGATCCCGATTATCGGGGTTGGCGGTATTTTTGATGGTGACAGTGCGGCTGAAAAAATTCGTGCTGGGGCGACTGCCGTACAGATGTACACCGGTTTTATCTATCGGGGGCCTGAATTGATTCGTGAGGCGGCAGAGGCAATTGCTTTGGAGCGTCGCCGAACAGAGCAAGGGTAAGCTGTATCAGTTGCTGACTGCTAGGAAAATGGGGGCTTTTGACGATAAGCCCCCTCGCCATCTCTAAATGGTGCTCCACCCGTCAGGGTATTGGATGTCGGTAGAAACGGCGCCATAAATCTCCAGTTTTTGGGCCTTGGTCACTCTGTCGAAGCCATTCCAGTAATCTTCCCGCCCCTCACGCCAACCATTGATCCACTCCTGATGAGGATCCTCTTCGACAAATGGGCAGCTATCCATAGACTTGTTGTTCAGGGCTGCCAAATAGCCCTTGTAAAATGCCCTGTCGGCGTGATTTCGTTTTTGGCGTTTCATCGTATACGGCACCTCTACTTTGTCGGTCTGTGGACAGTTTGTCGGCAGGTTCGCAAACGGCTCTATTTGGGGGTGTCTCTCAATGAATTTTAGTGAAGGAAATAAGTCTTTGAACGGACCGACCCAATCCACCTTATTAGTAAGAGTAAAGTGGCTGCGTGGGAATCGGAAAACATCTCTAGTTGACAGTATGACTTATGGGGCAGGTAGTAATTAACGGCAGGGCGTATTCTCTTCTGCCACAAAATGGGATAATCGTCCTCTTTTGGGCAAGGCGATAATGCTCAATTTCCCTAGTTGGGGGCGGTAAAGGTTTTGCCTCCAAGTTTTATTTGTGCGTACTGGCGGCGCAGACGTTGCCGGCAGCTTTAAGTGGGCGGTCTTTATTGGCGCACAAAACTTCCTCCAGAGGAGGAGCTTAATGAGTAAGTATTTTGACAGATTTACAAACCGAAGAATTTGAGTTTACGGCTACGTGTCCCAAGGGAATAGAGGGACTGCTCGCTAATGAATTACGCGACCTGGGTGCAGGGTCTGTAAGGGAGCAGCCGGCGGCAGTGTATTTTTCCGGCTCCCTGAAGCTGGCTTACCGCTGCTGTCTGTGGAGTCGCTTGGCAAACCGCATTATGCTGCGTTTGGCGCAGGTGCATGTAGCCACCGCTGAAGACCTTTACCAAGCAGTTGCCGAGCAACCCTGGGAACTCCACATTCGCCCCTCGGGCAAACTGTGGATGCAATTCTCTGGGACCAATCGAGAGATCCGCAATAGTCAGTTCGGTGCTCAAAAAGCAAAAGATGCTATTGTCGACCGCCTTCGCCGCCAGTCGGGAGCCCGTCCAAGTATTGATAAACATCATCCAGATTTGACGGTTGCCCTGCGCTTGCATCGGGATAAGTTGGATATCGCCATCGATCTAAGCGGTGACAGCTTGCATCGCCGTGGCTACCGAACCCATATCGGTGCAGCCCCACTGAAAGAGAACCTTGCGGCAGCACTGTTGCTGCGAGCCGGCTGGCCAAAGATTGCCGAGCAGGGTGGAGCATTGCTCGACCCGATGTGTGGCTCGGGCACTATTCTGGTGGAGGCGGCGATGATCGCTGCTGATATAGCACCGGGATTAATGCGGGATAGCTTTGGTTTTGAGCGTTGGCTGAACCACCAAAGCGATATCTGGAATGAGCTTCGCGAGGAGGCATTACAGCGTCAAGGCGTTGGCCTGGCTCGCGAACTGCCAGAGATTCGCGGTTACGATGCCGATGCGAAAGTCTTGTTTGCGGCTGAAGCTAATATTGCCCGGGCCGGTCTGGAGCGCCAGGTGCGAGTGAGTTGCCGCCCAGTAGCAGGGTTTAGGGTACCGAGTCATAGAGAAGTCAAAGCGGGATTGGTTTTGACAAACCCACCCTACGGTGAGCGCTTGGGTGAGCAGGAGGCTTTGCGGGAGACCTATTTTGAACTGGGGCGGCAGTTAAAAGCGGAGTTCCCGGGCTGGTTGGTCGGTGTGTTTACCGGCAATCCGGAACTGGGTTATGCCACCGGTTTACGCTCTCATAAGCAGTACCAGTTATACAATGGCAGTATTCCCAGTCAGTTGCTGATGTTTGAGGTTCGTGCGCAAAGCGGAGCGGCGGCGAGTGAAGCTACTGGGCCGAAGCTTTCACCCCAGGCGGAGATGGTAGCGAACCGCTTACGCAAAAATCTGCGCACTACGGGTAAATGGGCCGCGAGGGGTGGCGTGGATTGTTATCGCCTCTACGATGCGGACTTGCCTGAGTATGCTGCGGCTATCGATATCTATAAAACCCTGGATGGCGCCGTGTACGCGCATTTGCAGGAGTATCGTCCGCCGGCCACTATCGAGGAAGAGAAGGCTCGGGGGCGCTTGCGCGATTTGTTAAGGGCCCTTCAGTCCGTGCTCGAATTGCCTCGCGCGAATATCAGTATTAAAGAACGCCGTCGCCACAGCCACAAGGGCGGAGGTAAGGGTGGAAGTCAGTATCAGAAGCAGACCGAATCCAGAAAGGAACTCTGGGTTGGGGAGTATGGTGCTGAGTTGGCGGTAGATCTGTGGAGCTACCTGGATACAGGGCTTTTCCTCGATCATCGCCCGGTGCGCAAATATCTACGAGAGATTTCTGCCGGTAAAACATTCCTAAACCTTTTCTGCTATACCGCCAGTGCGACAGTCCAAGCGGCTCTGGGTGGTTGCAAGCAGAGCACTAGTGTCGATATGTCGCGAACCTATCAAAACTGGGCGGGACAAAATTTCCGTGCTAATAACATGGATCCTTATCATCATCAGTTGGTAGAGGCCGATTGTTTGCAGTGGCTTGAATCTGCTCAACAGAACAGGAAAGGCCATTACGATTTAATATTCATGGACCCCCCGAGTTTCTCCAATTCCGCCAAGATGAACGGGGTACTAGATATTCAGAGGGACCACGGGAAATTGATTCGTCAGTGTATGTCCCTGTTGTCGCCTCAAGGTCGCTTGGTGTTTTCCAACAACTTGCGCAGCTTTAAGATGGATGAGGACGTTTCCTGTGAATACTCGGTAGAGAAGCTGAACCTTCTGGATAAGGATTTTCAGCGCAATCCGAAAATTCACAATGTTTGGGAGCTGCGGGTAAAATAAACTCGCTTGAATAATGGGGCTCCACATTGCTGAAATATTTTAGTGTAAGCGTATTCACAGCAAGTAATATCTGCAGATCTTCAGGTCTGCAGATATTATGGGAGCTCTCTAAGGGCTACTAAAAGCAGTCGGCTTACCGGCGCAAAATCAAAATGCGTGACTGGGAGTGTATGGTGGGTTATCGATCTCTTGTTCATTGTGCTGTGGAACGATATAAGCGAGGCCGTTGCATTCGATAAATTTTAGGCAGCCAGCAGAATTTTGTGTAGTGCAACTCTCAAAAACTATGGCGTTTCCGCCGAGATTATGGGTTTTGATTTTTAGTGACTTTTTGATGCTTGCCGGCTCGGGTTTTTCATCGGAGGGTAAGGCTTGGCAGCTATTGGCTGATACGGTGCCGAGTAATGTCCCATTGCTTCGATGAATCTCAGCTAAAGAATACTCTTCAATCAGTGTGGATTTAACCTTGTCAGACACATATGTACCTGCGTTTGTCTGTATCTCTATACCGTTGCAGCCGGTAAGTAAGATTAAAGAAGTAGCGAGTAGTAATCTTTGCACTGAAGTTCCTTCTTGTATTGTTAGGTTTTATTGATCAAGTTCCATCACAACACGTATCCCAACATCCTTGGCACGGGCTGTTTCATTTAGGCCTTTTCTATAGTCAGAAGATATCTTGTTAGAACTGTCTCGCATCGATCCACCTCTTACAGTGTGAAGCTGGCAGCCGCTAATTTTTACTGGTGTCGATGTGGTTTTTGTAGGGGTGTATCCAGCTTGGTAGCAGTCTTCCACCCACTCAGCCACGTTCCCTGCTGTGTCAAAAAGGCCAAACGGATTCGCCTGATAGTGCCCTACTGGAGCTGTACTGGTGCTGAACAGCTTTGTGAATTCGCTAAAGCAACCTCTGCGACAATTGGCTTTGCCCCGGGCATCGCTGGAAGCCCACCAGTATTGATGTGAATTGCCACCTTTGGCGGCGTACTCCCATTCGGCTTCGCTGGCCAATCGGTAATGCTTGCCCGTTTCTTTTGATAGCCAACCTACGTACCTCTGTGCATCCTGCCAGGTTACATTAATAACTGGTCTATCGCCGCGTCCCCAGCCGGCATCGCTTGGCTTGGCACTGCCAGTGGCCTCTGCAAAACGATCGTATTCTGTAAAAGTGACTTCAAAGATGGATATGGCAAAGTCCTGCTTCACGTGTACCCTGTGCGCGGGGCTGGCTAAGCGCCGCTGGTTGTTGCCCATAGTAAAACTACCGGCTTCGATAGCGACCATTTTCGGACCCAGTCCACCTGAGGACAACTTGGACTGGAATCTCTTGCCAATAAAGTAGGCTCGCTCCAGCTTGAAAGTCACTTCCAGGTCTTTATCTTCAAGCACGATCCATTGACGAACCTTGCTGAAGCCTGGCTTACTCACCTCTACATCATATCTCCCGGGGCCCAATTCTAGGCCTGGTAGGTAGCGCGGGGCTATATTCATAATCCGTACACGAGCATCAGAGGGCTCAGTGTTTATTGTCAGACTGTACAGCGGAGGCTCGCTCTTTACTTCTGGTTCATTAGGCTGGGAAGGGAGCTTTTCAATGGAGGCATCATTTTCTATTGGAGCAGGTGCCTGGTTATTAGAAGGAATTTCCCTGGCTTGGGCAGCCTGTACGAGAGGGGGCTTACCTGTGCGGTTTGTTCCTGTGAGCCAGAGTGATTTACTTCTGAAGTTATCAGTGCAGGTTCAACACCTGTATCAGGAATTGCAGAGCTATCTTCTTCTTTGCTTCCCAGAAGTGAGACTGCAGTAAAATCGCTAGCACTATCCAGCACCGGTACACCAAGTCGCCAGCCTGCCTTGTGGTCAATAATACTGTACAAGCTCCAAGTTGTGGTGAGGGAAAGGGCCACCAGACTACTCACTAGCCAGGGGCGTCTGTGCTTCGTCGGTTCGGCCAGGAACTGCCGTAGGCGCACAACGGTGTCTTGTTCTTTGCGCGCTGGTTGCTCTGGTGTTGCTGTTCCCTGCCAGCTGGTAGTAATTTTATTGAGCCGATCTGTCACACTGCCATAGATTGTCAGTATCAGCGCTTTTGCCAGGCTCGAAGTTTTTAAGGTTGAATTGTTCAGCTGACTGATTTGATTGGCAGGCTTGCCTGCGAGTGCCGCGACTAAATCGTCTGCTGCATCGGCAATATCGAGTCCGCGCTGAAAGCGCTTGTCCGGATCTTTGGCCAGAAAACGATCGAGTAGAGGCTGATAGAGTGCATGTCGGGCTGGCAGTCTTGGCACCGGGTCTGTGAGATGTTTAATCGCTATAGCGACGGCTTCATCTGCTTGATAGGGCACGGCTCCGGTAAGCATTTCATAGAAAACAACTCCTAGACTGTAAAGGTCTGCGCGACCATCCACTGCTGCTCCACGCGCTTGCTCAGGGCTCATGTAGTGAGGGGTCCCTACAACCATCCCGCTGTTTGTCATACGAGTAGTTCTTGCGATAGCTCTAGCTACACCAAAGTCACTGAGTACGGCCGACCCATCTTCACGAAACAAAATGTTTTCTGGTTTTAGGTCTCGATGCACATAACCTTTGCTGTGGGAGTGATCCAGGGCCATGGCAATCTGGCGCACTACGTTGAGCGCCTCCAATGGCTCAAGTCCACCTTTGCCCAGCTGCTCGGCAACTGAGCCGCCGGGCATATAATCCATCGCGATATAGTTGAGGCTGCGATAGCGTCCAATATCATGGATGCCAACAATATTGGGGTGCGACAACTGCCCGACAATGTTCGCTTCTCGCTGAAATCGCTCACTGAAGATTGGGTCGGCATTTAATACCGGCGACATAACTTTCAGGGCTACCTGTCGGCCAACACTACGCTGTACAGCCAGGTAAACCGAGGACATTCCGCCTTGATTGATTTTCTTCAGGATACGATAGCCTGGTATTTGCAGTGACGAAGTACCGCTATTGACGACTTCCATTAAATGCTTTCCCTAGCTCAAAGCAAAAATGAAAGTCCATAGGCAGTTGCGGCAACTAAAGCGACTGCTAAAAGGAGGACAAGAGGGCTGTACTTTTTGTATGTCGGGTTGGTCTGGCTGGATTCATTGATTGGATAAGTGGGGGAAATAGTGGAAAAGGGCTGCGCTGTGGATGGGGCATCAATAACCTGAACGGTGACGTTGTCCTTTCCGCCTGCATCAAGAGCTGCTGCGATCAGGAGTTCAGTAGCTCTATGGATATCACTGTTTTCTGCAAGTACTTGGGCGATTAATTCTGCTGGTACTTCAGAACTAAGTCCGTCACTACAGATAAGTAGCCTCTGTCCCGCAGCCCACCGATAGGAAACCCTGTCAACTTCTAGCTTGGGATTGGTACTGCCGCCTATGCATCGGGTGATTACATGTCGGTTTGGATGTATAGCGGCTTCTTCAGAGTTGATGGCTCCTGAGTCCATAAGCATCTGCACGTAGGAGTGGTCACTGGTAAGTTGGGTGAGCTTTCCGTTTGACTCCCCTGGGACCCATAAATAAGCACGGCTGTCACCTACCCAGTAAATATGGAAGTAGTCTCCTTCTTCGGCAACAACGACCGCTGTGGAACCCATATTGGCTGTGGTTTGCTCGTCGCCCAGCAAAAGAGCGTGTGCTTTTTGCAGGGCACGCTCGTAGTGCCTGTCAGTTTCGGCTGACTTTTGGATTTCCTCAACAACGGTCTTGCTGGCGAGTTCACCTGCGTGGTGACCGCCCAGGCCATCGGCTACAACCCAGATGCCTTTGTCTTCTGCGGCCCAATAGGCGTCTTCGTTCTGTTCACGCTTATAGCCGGTATGGGTGGCGCCAGCACTGCGTGTAGCATTTTTGCTATGTTGAACTGACCCGCTGTGCCGTGATACTTCGCGTACTTTGGCTTCACTCACTGGCGTGCAACTACCTGTAATTTATTTTGATCTTTCTAACGGTGATAACCCTCCGGTAATCACGCGCCTCTTCCCTGTTGTGCTTTTGACATGTTCTATTTGTCAAATGCTTAATAGGTCATCGCTGAATCTGTTAAATACTAGACCTTTGGGCCATTTTAAGCTGCAAACCGAATCACACGCTAATGATATTGCCCATGATAAACTCAACTTTACCAATAAAAGTGAGTGTTTAGGCTGCTTTTTAACATTAGTTAAGCTCACTGTCTTCAATAATCGGCCAATTTTTACGCGGCCATTGTGGCTTTAGGAGCGATTTCAATGCTCAAACTTTGCGATATCAATGATCTCAGCCAAAGTGTTTGGCTGGTATCACCGGGAGTAACTGTGGGGCGGGCACAGAGTAGTGACTTGTGTATAGCGGATGATTCAGTAGCGAAGTCGCACTTGAAAATTACAGTGGATGGGGATGTTCTGACCCTTCACAATTTATCGGGCGCTGCCCGAATACTACTTAACGGCCAGCCAACTGGTACTCCTTGTCGATTAAAAATAAATGATCAGGTCAAAGTGGGTAGCCGTTTACTTCAGGTTGTCGACCCCAAGGTGACTAAGCTTAAGTCTGATACTTCCAAGTCGGTTACGAATAAAGGTGTTGCTTGGGCGCTGCGTGCCAATCACCGGGCAATCGCGGGAAAAGTATTTCCTGTGAAGGAGAGCGCAGTAATAGGGCGCTCCGATGAGTGTGATATTACCTTTTCGCTTTCTCACCTTTCGCGCAGGCACGCCCGTCTCGAGGTAAGGGAGGGCTTACTGTTTGTTATTGATTTAGGTTCAGCAAATGGAACATTTGTCAACAATAGGAAGGTGAGTGAAAGTCGAGTGCGCAGAGGAGATGAACTGAGATTCGACTCTTTGAGTTTCTCGGTGGTCGGTCCTGCTGATGACAATAATCGTACAGCTGTGCGCCCGGCTTTGCCGGAGTTCGAATTGCCCAGCTCTTCCTCTGTCTCTGGAGACGCCGATACAATCCCCTATGCAGTGCAACCCAGTCTGCCTGAGGAGGTGCCTGGGGAAGTCGATAAGCCAAAGGCTAAAAGTAAAACGTGGCTTTTAATAGTGGGGCTTGCGTTGAGTGTTGCGGGATATTTCTGGGGCAGCAGCTTGGGGGTTTTTGGATGAGTGATATAAAAGAGCTTTTACTCTACACCACTTTGGGTTGCGGCTTGTGCGAAAAAGCCAAAATTGAAATTTGGCCTGCCCTGGAAAAATTCAACTTGCGTCTTCGCGAGGTGGATATCGCCGAGGATGAAGCGTTAATGGAGCGCTTTTCTATCTGCATTCCGGTGGTTGGCCTTGGAGACCCCGACGATGTTTGCGGTTGGCCGTTTGACCAGGTGCAATTGCAAGAATGGCTGAAGGAGCGGCTTTAAATTACAGCCGGCTCGCAGCTTCACTCTCCCTTAATAGTTGCAGTTTGGTGCCGCTGCGGTAAGCGTAAATCACTGAATAGGCGAGCACATTTTGCACATAATTCCGTGTTTCCCTGAATGGAATAGTTTCAATCCACACATCATAGGGCAGCTGTTTTCGGGTCTCTTTTAGCCATCCCGCTACGCGGGTTGGCCCGGCATTATAGGCGGCCGCTGCCAGAAAGCGGTTATTGTCAAAGCGGTTAAGTAAGCTACTTAAGTAAAAGCTGCCCAGTGCAATATTGGTGTTGGGGCTCAATAGGTCCCAGCTGCGTCGATAGCGCACCCCCGCTCTGCGCGCAGTAGCTTTTGCCGTGGATGGGAGCAATTGCATAAGTCCCAGGGCCCCGGAGCTGGATTTTGCATCGTGGCTAAAGTGGCTCTCTTGTCGTGCCACAGCGTAAATCAGATATGGTTCTAGAGCCGAGCTCTGGGCACCAACCTGTTTGCTCACATCGTGAACAATATCGGAAAAGGCGAGAGGGAATCGCAGTTCCAAGTCGTCGAGGTAGTCAGCCGCAAGCACTGACTGGATTGATTTATGGTACCAACCCCAGGCGCTAGCTACTTTGCCAGCCGCAAGTAATTCCTGGTGGTCCATAGCTCTTGTGGCATAGCTCCATTCCCTTCGGGCATGGAAGAGTTCGCCTATCGCTTGTAATTCTCGGGCTCTCTGCAGTTCGGGGCGCTTTGCCATCTCCTGCACTTGAATGGGGGTGATTGGTGCAGGCCGGTGCTCAAAGCTGTACTGTTGCCCCAAGGTATCAGCGGCAAGGAAACCGTAGTAACTGCGATTGCGGGCGGCTTTGCGGTAAAGGTGGGAGGAGGCTTCAGAGCTTCCTGTGCCATAAAGTTCTTCCAGTGAGCGGGCTTTCCAATATATCCACCGGTCGAGTTGTTGTTTCTCCTCAGGTAGGCGGTCAATCCAGAACGCGACCTGTTGCCAATTTAATTCACGTAGGGATTGTCTGGCTAGCCACTCGATGGTGCGGCCATCTGTCACTGTGTGATGTTCAACCAGCTGTTGCAAGCGCTGCATATTATCCTGGCGAGCAAATTGACGTGCCAAGTGCTTGAACATGGCTTCTTGTTGGGCATCGGAAAACAAGTAGCTGGCCTGATAGCGGTGCCAGGCAGTTTCAGCTTTGATCGCGTCTTTTTTCGCCAATTGGTGCAATCCGTGCAACACGATATCGCGATATTCCAGTGGGTTGTAGGCGAACTTGGTGTCAGTGAGAAGCATCTGTGGGTTGCGATGGACCGAGCGTAAAAGTTTGGCTTTCTCTGCTTGGGCTGGCGTCATTTTTCTGGCGATATAACGTGCCAAATCGAGATTGCCTTCTTCGACTGCCAGCAGGTGCCGCTTCCAAGCGAGTTCCTGCGTCAAGCCGCCGTTTTTCATCCAGCGGGCAAAAACGGGGTCGCACTCCTCGACTTGGGACCGCCCAACAAGCCAGAGTTCTGATATCAACTGCTGTGTTTCTGCCTGATAGCCGTCTCGGCGCGATAGGGCATCGGCGTAATAGCAGCGGAGGGAGGTGCGACTGTGTTGCGAAGGTTGGTAATAGCGCAGGTAAGTCGAGAACTTTTTTGACTACCGAGTTGGCGCAACAACCTGACCATCATCCAGTCGCCAATAGCCGTGCCTCTGTTGCTCTCCAGGAATTGATCAACTTCTTTTAAGGGCAGCTGGTGCAGTTTTTCACTGAGCGCCCAATAGTCAATATAAGCAGCGAGGGGATAATCTTTGAGCTCAGCTTTAAGTGCTCGAAGTTGCCGTCGATCCCTGTATTTTATCGCCTGCCGGGCCTGGCGCAGCTTTTCTCTCTGCGCCGCACGATTATCTTCGGATACTTCCGGTGCGATAGCGGTTGCCTGAACAGATTGTGCATTAGTGGGCACGGCTGTGCAGAGACAGGTGATGATTAGGGCAGAAAGAAGCGCGATTCCTTTTGCGTCAGCTGACATCTCAATTACCTCAGTTGGACGTGTGTTTCCAGCTATGACTGACTATACGGTAAAAACGCGTAAAATAGCTGATTTTTCACAGAACCCGAAAGAGCCGACTTCGCTTCTTTCATCAGCGGGATTGAGGTTCGGGTTTGATAATTGTAGTGCCTATTTATGTTGCTTCTATTGGATGGGGTCAGTCTTCGTTACGGGACCCAGGTACTGGCAGACAATGTCAGCGCAAAAGTTGAGCGTGGAGATCGTATATGCCTTGTGGGGCGTAATGGGGAGGGGAAATCCAGCCTGTTGCGCTTGATCGCGGGGCAAGTTGACGCGGATAGCGGCGAGATTGTTCGTGCCAGCGGTATGGTTCAAGCGGTGTTGGAGCAGGAGTTGCCTGCCGATTGCCCCGATTCTGTCTACGGGTACGTGGCTATGGGATTGGGCGAAATAGGCGCTGTTTTGTCGGCGTACAGGGACTCCCCCACAGCAGAGCTACAAGCCAAAATCGAAGCGGCTCACGGTTGGGAGCTGCTGCCGAAAGTGGACAGTGTATTAGATCGTTTGGGGCTCGATGCAGACGAAAAGGTTGCCGACCTTTCCGGTGGCTGGCAGCGCCGTGCTGCTCTGGCTCGCGCTTTGGTGGTGGAGCCTGATCTGCTGATACTGGATGAGCCAACCAACCACCTGGATATTGCTGCAGTCGAATGGCTTGAGAATTTCCTTGCCAGCTATCGTGGCGCTCTTTTGTTTGTGAGCCATGATCGTGCATTGGCACAACGTTTGGCCACCAGCGTATGGGATTTGGATCGTGGACACTTGCGGACTTTTCGCTGCAAGTTTGATCGTTACCAGGAAGAAAAAGAGAAGCTTCTCGAAGAGGAGGCAAAAAACGAGGCCTTGTTTGACAAAAAATTGGCGCAGGAAGAAACCTGGATTCGGCAGGGAATTAAAGCGCGCCGAACCCGTAATGAGGGGCGGGTAAGAGCGCTTCAAGCACTGCGTCGCCAAAGGGAAGCGCGCCGGTCCCTGCAGGGTATAGCCAAGATGGCCCTGGATAGCGGTGAGATGTCCGGCAAATTGGTCGCTGAGTTGAAGTGCGTCACTTTTGCTTACCCCGATGAGCAACCGTTGATTAGGGATTTATCATTCACGCTGATGCGTGGAGACCGCGTTGGCCTAATAGGCCCCAATGGTGTCGGCAAAAGTACCCTGATCAAATTGCTGCTGGGAGAGCTAAAGTCCCAGGGGGAGTGTGCGCCTGGGTACCAAGCAGCAAGTGGCCTATTTCGATCAGCGCCGGGATCAGCTGAATCCCGATTTGACTGTGCTCGATAATGTCGCAGAAGGGCGCGACTCAGTGACTATTGGTGGTAAAAGCCGCCACGTAATGTCTTATTTGGCCGATTTTCTTTTTAGTGGTGTTAAAGCCCGTACTAAAGTCAGCGCTTTGAGTGGTGGAGAGCGAAATCGCGCTTTGCTGGCAAAATTGTTTAGCCAGCCCGCCAATATTTTGGTGCTCGACGAGCCCACCAATGACCTGGATGTAGAAACCCTGGAGCTGCTTGAACAGTTACTCCTGGACTTTGGCGGAACGGTTCTACTCGTGAGCCATGACCGTGCTTTCCTGGATAATGTGGTGGGCTCATGCCTCGCATTTGAGGGGGATGGCCGCATCCGTGAATACGTGGGTGGTTATGGGGATTTTGTGCGCCAAGGTGGCAGCTTTGTCGCCGAGCTGAAAGAAGTTAAGCCAGCTGCTAGCAAACCAAAGGAAAAGCCCCAGTCCCAGGAGGCGGCTCCAGCGAAGAAAAAGAAACTGAGCTATAAGCTTCAAAGGGAGCTGGATAGCCTGCCCGCCTTGATTGAGTCTTTGGAAGAAGAGATAGGGGCTATTGAGCAAGAGGTTGCCGACCCCAGTTTTTATCAGCAGGAGCAGGCGTTGGTGCAGGCTAAGCTGAACACCCTGACGGAAAGGCAGGCCCAGCTCGAAGAGGCATTTGAACGCTGGTCAGAGCTGGAGGGGGAGACGACTAAGTTGAAGGGGAAGCTGCAATTCTTGCTGCTTCCCCTCCCCAATTTTGAAGGATTATTCGTCTTCCATATGTACCCGAATCGCCAGAACGTCGCATTTGGCGCCATGGAGAACTCCGTTAGCGGTGGAGCCGAGTAATAGCGCTAAGCCGTGACGACCGTGGCTGCCAATAATGATTAAGTCGGCTTCGATATCTTTGGCTAAGCGATGAATCTCAGTAGATGGCTGGCCGAGTATTACGTGCTGGCGATCTGCGGGGATATCCAGCCGATCGGCGGCTTTTTGCAATTGCTCCTTGGCCTGGGACTGTAGTTGGTCCTGTACCTCGGAGAGGTCCATTGGGATGTCGCCGCCATAGGCAAAAGTTAAGGGCTCAATGGCGTGTAATAGGCTTAATTCGGCACCAAATGCCTCAGCCATATCAGCGGCCCTATCAAGCACCTGGGAAGACTCTTTTGACAGGTCCAAGCCCACGAGGATGTGTCGGTATTTCGCCATAATTTACCTGCTCCTATCCCTTTTATTGACTGTGAAAAACACCCTTGTGACACCTATTTTGAGTCTACCGCAAAAAAAACCGATTGACATAGATCACGCGGAACACCGCACAATAGTCACTTTTTTCCACTGATGAGGAGTGGTTATGTCTGATTGGTTGCCGGTGATTATCGTCGGATTTGCCATCGCTTTGGTGCTGGGGCCGGTGATGTGGCTCAAGCCCAATGCCCGTGACAGCCGTCTTGCAGATTTGCGTAGCCGGGCGGCCCAGGCTGGCATTACCGTACAAATCCAAGCGTTGCCTGCGGCTTTGGGTGATGGGACTGCGGCTGTCTATTATCACCGCTGGCAGAACCGCAAAGGCCTGAGTGTGGGGTGGGTTTTGGATAAGCAACGGATTGAGCACGAACTGAATTTTTCCGGTGTTTGGGATTGGGCTGATGGCCAGCCAGCTCCGCAAGGGGCATGGAAATATTTGCGCGAGCTACTGGAAAAAATCCCTCGGGACGCCTGTGCGATTACTGCAACACCAGTGGGTCTCGGTATTCAGTGGCCGGAGTCAGGAGGCAATCAAGCCTTCCAGAAACTGATGGCGTCGCTCGATGAGTACACCCCCTTAATAGAAGAAGCTATTCGAAAAGTGAGTTCACGCGCGGCGACTGAGGGGCTGTCTTGATTGCCGTATTAGCGGTGTAAAAGAGCGTCTACTGAGTCGCATTTAGGCGGACTGCCCAGTGCCAAATTTGGTGACTGTGAGTGGAAAATTGTCAGCTTTGCTTGACCGCGCTTGAAGTGAGGCTTATATATTCGCGCAGCACAAGCCCAATAGGAGGGCTTGTAAGACTTGCAATAGCAGTAAATTTTCATTTGAAATCAAAGGCTTATGGGTAAATCACTGGTCATCGTCGAATCACCGGCCAAAGCGAAAACCATCAATAAATATCTCGGCAAGGACTTTGTTGTGAAGTCCAGTGTCGGCCATATTCGCGATTTGCCCACAGGTGGGGGCAATAAACAGCCGGTTGACGCAAAGGAGCGCGCCCGTCGTGCAGCGGAAACACGCAAGCTTTCCCCCGAGGCGAAAGAGGCTTACAAGCGGAAGAAAAACCGCGATCAGCTGATTAAGCGTATGGGGATCGACCCGGATCACGAGTGGCAAGCCCACTACGAGATATTGCCGGGTAAAGAGAAAGTGGTGAGTGAGTTACAAAAACTCGCCGAAGGCGCCGATCATATCTACCTCGCAACGGACTTGGATCGCGAGGGAGAGGCAATTGCCTGGCATTTGCGTGAAGCAATTGGTGGCGATAACGATCGCTACCGCCGGGTAGTGTTTAATGAAATTACCAAGTCTGCGATTCAGGAGGCCTTTAAAGATCCCGGCCGCCTGAATATTAATCGGGTAAACGCCCAGCAAGCGCGCCGTTTCCTCGATCGAATCGTTGGCTATATGGTATCCCCTCTACTGTGGGAAAAAGTGGCCAGGGGCTTGTCTGCGGGACGTGTGCAATCTGTTGCGGTCCGCCTCGTAGTTGAGCGGGAGCGGGAGATTCGCGCGTTTATCCCGGAAGAGTACTGGACCCTGTTTGCCGATACGGCGACGGCAAAGGCTTCCAAGCTGCGCCTCGAGGTGAAAAAGCAGGCTGGTGAGGCTTTCCGTCCTACCAACGAAGAGCTGGCAATGAGTGCTGCCAAGCAGCTTCAGTCCAGTGAGTTTGTTGTTTCCGCCCGTGACGATAAGCCAACCAGCTCCAAGCCCAGTGCACCATTTATTACTTCTACCTTGCAGCAGGCGGCCAGTAACCGCCTCGGCTTCAGTGTGAAGAAGACCATGACCCTGGCCCAGCGCTTGTATGAAGCCGGTCATATCACCTATATGCGTACAGATTCCACCAACCTCAGTAAAGAGGCTGTGGAATCTGCACGGGATTATATTGCCGAGAATTACGGCGATAAGTATCTTCCAGAAAGCCCCAATAGCTACAGCAGTAAAGAGGGCGCTCAAGAGGCGCACGAAGCGATTCGCCCGTCCGATGTTCGTATCGCCCCAAATATGTTGTCCGGTGTTGAGCGGGATGCGGAGAGGTTATACAACCTGATTTGGCAGCAGTTCGTGGCCTGCCAGATGACGCCTGCCCAATTTACCTCCTCTTCAATCGTGGTCAGCGCAGGTGACTTTGAGTTGCGTGCGCGGGGTCGAGTAATTCGTTTCGATGGTTTCCTGAAAGTTGCGCCACCGAGCGGCAAAAAAGATGAAGATCTGGTGCTTCCAGATGTGAAGGTAGGCGAAAAGCTATCCCTGCAACAGCTGGATCCCAAGCAGCACTTTACCAAGCCGCCTGCGCGGTTTAGTGAAGCGGCCCTGGTTAAGGAGCTGGAGAAGCGCGGTATCGGCCGTCCCTCCACCTATGCTTCCATTATTTCCACGATCCAGGATCGCGGTTATGTCCGCCTGGAAAACCGTCGTTTTTACGCTGAGAAAATGGGGGATATTGTTACCGACCGTCTCAGCGAAAGTTTCAAGAACCTGATGGACTACGGATTTACCGCAAACCTGGAGGAATCCCTGGATGCGGTTGCCGACGGCGATAAGGGTTGGAAGCAACTGCTCGATGAGTTTTATCAGGACTTTTCCGGGCGCCTGGAAAAAGCCCAGTCTGCCGATGCAGGTATGCGTCGCAATACGCCGACAGATACTGATATCGAGTGCACCAAATGTGGCCGTCATATGCAGATCCGCACTGGCTCCACCGGTGTATTCCTGGGGTGCTCTGGATACGCACTGCCGCCAAAAGAGCGTTGTACCAATACCATGAACCTGGTTTCTGGTGATGAGGCGGTCGATGCGGATAAGGACGAGGAAGCTGAATCCAGGTTGCTGCGGGAGAAGCGCCGCTGCGGCAAGTGCGGCACGGCTATGGATAGCTACCTGCTAGATGAGCAGCGTAAATTGCATATCTGTGGCAATAACCCGGATTGCAATGGCTACGAGATTGAGCAGGGCACTTTTAAAATTAAAGGCTATGACGGCCCCATTATTGAGTGCGATAAGTGTGGCAGTGATATGCAGTTGAAGTCTGGTCGCTTTGGCAAGTACTTCGGCTGTACCAATGAAGACTGTAAAAACACCCGCAAGCTGCTGAAAAATGGGCAGCCGGCGCCACCGAAAATGGATCCGGTTCCCATGCCGGAATTGGCCTGTATCAAAGTTGAGGATCACTATATCCTGCGCGATGGTGCCTCGGGTCTATTCTTGGCTGCCAGCCAGTTCCCGAAAAACCGTGAGACCCGTGCGCCCCTGGTTAAAGAGCTGCTGCCTCACCAGAGTGAGATCGATCCAAAATACAGCTTCCTATTCTCTGCACCGACTCAAGATGACAGTGGGCGGGATACCGTAGTTCGATTTAGCCGCAAAACCCAGGAGCAATATGTTCAATCTGAGGAAGAGGGCAAGGCGACCGGTTGGCGTGCTTTTTATCGCGATGGTGGTTGGAAAGTAGAGGCCTCCACCAAGAGCACTGCTGCCAAGCGCAAGAAACCCGCAGCTAAAAAGACAGCGGCAAAGAAGTAGGTAATGAGTAACTCTTACACGATTCATGTCACTTCGGCTCTACGCAAGAGCCAGCTGTTGCTGCAACAGCCGTGGGACTTGCCTCTCCAGCGCGATGCGCTGGAAGAGGCAGCGTTGATGCAGTTGTGCAAGGCCTATCGGGCTTTTCTTGCAGAGCAGGCAGCCCAGCTTCAGCTGGGGTTTGAACCGGAGTCTCCGCAGTTGATCATTGATGCGCTGGGCGTTCAGGGTAGGGCTAGTGCAGAGGCCAATGAGCTGTCCGGCCTGGTCGGCGACCCGCAGAGTTGGTTATCCCATATGCTTTACGCCTGGGAAGAGCAGCAGAAAATATCTGTGGGTGCTGATGAAAAACAGCAACAGGTTAATTTAATCCCGCTACACAACGAAGTTGCCAAGCCTGAGTTTGCACCTTTGTCCAAAGAGTTGTTGCTTCAGTGGCATCGCTCGCTGAATGAATTGGTGGTAAGGCAGCGCGCTCACTTGGATGAGTGTTAACTAATACGCTTACTCGACCTCGGTGAACTTCTGAATAGGTTCGTAATGTTCCTGCGAATTTTGAAGGTTGTTGATATTAGGCGCACCTCTGCGGGAAAGTCCGCTGTCCTTTGAGTGAGTCACAATAGAATAGTTGTGGCCCACTCGACATAACCCGCAGCTGGTGCAACGTGCAAAGCAATTCACTCTTCTCTTGTGATCTCTTGAGTGGTTTAGGTAATTCTTTGATATAGCGTACTGGTAATAGACTGCCTCGAAAGTCAGGAGCCAGAAGCCCTCAAATTGGATGAATGAAACTTATCGCAAGCCTGTGGTACACTGGGCGCAAACTGTTGTGCCGTGAAGGAAAAGCGAATGTCCTCCGAAACTTTTGAAATAATCGAGCTGGCTAATGGCGATGTAGCTTTGCGTCGTGCTGGCCATAAAGAGGACCCTTTGGTAAGCATTTCTTTTTCTGCAGAAAGCCTTCAGTTTCTGCGCAAGAACAAGGTTGCTGTGGCAAGGGCTATGTTGGAAGCGGGCATTGAAGCCGTACAAAATCTAGACGATCTTGAGGCTGGTTACTTCGAGGAAGAAGACGATTTAATGCCGGTAAATCATACTATTCACTAACATCAGCGTTAGTTCGAGTCTTATCAACAGCGGCCAATGGCCGCTGTTGTCGTTTTTAGGGGCTTAAGGCGTTTGGCGAATAACCCCTACGGCTAATCCCTCAATCACAAAGTTCTTATCTCTCATATCGACTTGAATTAACTCAAAGTCATTATTTTCAGGTAGCAACTGAACGGTTGCCTGATTTCCCTTGCGGCGAAAGCGTTTCACTGTGACTTCGTCATCGATACGGGCAACGACGATTTGGCCATTGCGCACTTGCTCGGTCTTTTGCACTGCCAGCAAGTCTCCATCGAGAATGCCCGCATCTCGCATACTCATACCATGCACCCTCAACAAATAATCTGCGGGGGGATGGAAGAAGCTCGCGGGCAAGTCGCAGTAATCCTCAATATGTTCGCTGGCGAGTATGGGATTCCCCGCAGCTACTCTACCCACAATCGGCAAGCCGGATTGGTGATCCGGAATTCGAATGCCTCGGGAAGCGCCGGCAACCATCTCAATGGCGCCTTTTCTGGCGAGTGCTTTCAGGTGTTCCTCGGCGGCATTGGGCGAGCGGAAGCCGAGCTCCTGGGCAATTTCTGCCCGCGTTGGCGGGTAGCCTGTTTCATCCAGGTAGGACTTGATCAGGTCGAGAACCTGGGACTGACGAGCGGTGAGATTGGTCATAGATTTACCTAGTTTTCTGTATTTATATACAGTTGCTGGAATTATATACAGATTTATTGTTCGCGCAATCCTCAGGTTTTAGTCTTTGTGAGCTGCTACATTGATGGAGAAAGCAAGGAGAGAAGAAAGCGTTGAAGGAACTGACAAAGAGGGAAAAATAATGTTGGATGCAAAAATGCCGGAAGCCTGGAGAGTGCTTCGTATTCAGTCTGAATTGGTAGATGGGATAGAGCGGCTGATAGCGTTAGGTGGTGCAGTGACAGTGTTTGGAGGGGCGAGATTTACAGAGGACAGTCCTGAATATCAGCAGGGGGTAAAGTTGGGAGAGTTGCTCGCGGCTGAAGGGATCCCCGTGATTACCGGTGGTGGGCCGGGGCTGATGGAGGCTTGTAACCGAGGGGCTTTCGGGCAGCCCGGCGCATCAATTGGGTTAAACATAGAGCTGCCTTTTGAGCAGGCGGCAAATCCATATCAGGACATCAGTTTGAACTTCCGATACTTTTTTGTACGGAAATTTATGTTTGTAAAACACGCACTTGGATTCGTTGGACTTCCCGGTGGCTACGGCACGTTGGATGAGCTGTTTGAAGCTCTTACCTTGGTGCAAACGCAGAAAGTGCGGCGTTTCCCAATTGTGTTGGTAGGTAAGCGTTACTGGAGCGGGCTGTACGATTGGTTGGTAGATACAGTGTTAGAGCGCGATTGTATCGATGCCAGTGATCTAGACCTTTTTCATATCGTTGATAGTGTGGAGGAGGCTGCGGCCCTGATTATGAAATATATGCAGGTGAAAGAATAATTATTCGGATGATCTTAAAATACCGAAAAAATTTTCAAAGTTATTTTTGTTAAAGCTGCCCCCGGTCTAAAAGGCTATGCCGGCTGGTGGGGTGGCGTACTTGCACAAGTTGGCGGGAGATCAACTCCAGCAGTATTGATCTTACCGCCTGACATACATTTCCCTGTTATTTTTACTCTTGTACCTTGCTGAGTGGAGAGCTTAGCTGGCGGGCTCTAGATCAGTGAGAATGTGCTACTCTGGCGTCGATTAAACGTATGTTTTAAATGGTGGTTTGATACTTATGAGCCAGATAGATACGGTCAGCCGGATACTCGATGCAGCGGAAGTGCTGTTTGCTGAACGGGGTTTTCCTGAAACCTCATTGAGAACAATTACGAGCACGGCCGGGGTTAATCTGGCGGCAGTTAACTACCATTTCGGCTCCAAGAAAGAATTGATACAGGCGGTATTTGAACGCTTTTTAACGCCTTTCACTAACGCTCTGGAAGAAGAGCTTGATCGCCGTATTGCCCTGGGGCAGCCCCTGGGGGTGGAGGAGCTGATCGAATGCCTGTATCGAGTTGGGTTGGGAAGCCTTGGGCTGGAGGGAAAGGATCCACAGCGATTTATGCGCCTCTTAGGGTTGGCCTATACCCAGTTCCAGGGGCATTTGCGTCGATTTATCGTATCTCGATACGGGGATACTTACCGTCGTTTTGCCGGATTGCTGGCTGAAGCGTTACCAGGCTTGGACCCAGAAACTTTCTATTGGCGCCTCTACTTTATGCTGGGAGCGACCATTTTTACACTGTCGAGCCACGATGCGATTGAGGCTATCCTGCGAGAGGATTTCGGTTCTGACAGTACCCTGACCCAGACTCTTGAGCGATTGGTACCCGCTGCTTCGGCCATGTTGAAGGTAGATAATTAGTGGGCGCACTCTTTAATCGATAAGGAACTTAATATGTCTTTACCACCCGGACCGGTCATGGTGGATATCGAGGGGCTTGAACTCACCGAGGAAGACTGTGAGTTGCTTCGGCATCCGATGGTGGGCGGGCTGATCTTTTTTGCGAGAAACTATCGGGATCGCCAGCAGCTTATCGAATTGGTTAACTCCATCCGTGCGGTGCGACC
This sequence comes from Microbulbifer sp. VAAF005, assembly GCF_030012985.1. Lineage (NCBI taxonomy): Bacteria > Pseudomonadati > Pseudomonadota > Gammaproteobacteria > Cellvibrionales > Microbulbiferaceae > Microbulbifer > Microbulbifer sp. VAAF005. The sequence continues at coordinate 5,269,571 of NZ_CP120233.1, forward strand.
AGAGATCCTGCTAGCGGTAGATCAGGAGGGTGGTAGGGTTCAGCGGTTTCGCGATGACTTTACGCGAATACCTTCAATGCAGGCCCTCAGTGCTGTCGCCAGTAACGAGCAATTGCAGGATGTGGGGTGGCTGCTGGCCGCAGAGTTGCTTGCTGTAGGAGTGGATTTTAGCTTCGCGCCGGTATTGGATGCGGATGACAGCCACAGCAGGGTGATCGGCGATCGGAGTTTTTGTCCCGACCCCGCCCAGTTGACCGCACTGGCTCGCCCCTTTATCCAAGGGATGCGCGAAGCGGGAATGGCCACGACAGGTAAGCATTTTCCGGGGCATGGCCACGTGCTGGAAGACAGTCATGTGGAGTTGCCAGAGGATAAGCGCTCGTTGGATCAGGTCTTGGCAACCGATGCACTTCCGTTTATCGATTGTATTGGAACCCAGGAACTTACTGCGGTGATGCCGGCCCATATCCGCTTCATCAACATTGATAGCCAGCCGGTGGGATTCTCCCGCTATTGGCTACAGGATGTATTGCGGCGACAGCTGGGATTCAATGGAGTGATTTTTAGTGATGATCTGTCTATGGAAGGGGCGGGTGCGGCCGGAGGCTATGGCGATAGGATTCGCGCAGCCCTGGAAGCCGGTTGTGATATGGGTGTCGTATGCAACAATCGTGTCGGCGCTTTTGAGGCGCTGGCGGCACTGGATACCTTTGTGCCCAAACCGGAGTCCACTCATCGGTTGTCGGCCATGGGTGGCAGGCCGGTGATCGGCTCCTGGGTGGAGCTTGAGAAGAGTGCGCGTTGGCACAGAACCAGGGAGTGGTTAGCTTCCATAATGCGCTGAGATAAGTTGTTTAAATCCGTCGTCTATTGAGAAGGCGCTATACGGATATTACTGATTGTTGGTTAAAGCGGAGGGGTTCGAGTGGAGTCCGTTGAGAGCGTGCTGTTGTCCTGGCTTGGTGAGAACCGGGTCTGGATAGTTTCTGTTTTCCTCATAGTACTTGCGTCTGGGGTGTTGGCCTGGTTATTTGGCCGGTTTGTGCAGCGCATGGCCATTAAGGCGGAAAAGACGGTTAATCCCTGGGATGATGCTTTGGTTGGGGCACTCTCCCCTCCCGGGCAGGTACTGGTATGGCTGCTGGGCTTGAGTGTCGCTGCCCAGCGAGCGGGGGACGCCACTGGTGCCGAGATATTCTCCCTGGCTGCACCGACGCGGGAAATAGGCTTGATCCTGGTGATGGCTTGGTTTGCCTGGCGATTCTCACACAGCGTGGAACACAATCTGTGCGATCCGCGCTATATGGGCAAGCCGATGGATGCCACTACGGTACGTGCGATCGGCAAACTGGTCAGGGCCTCAATCGTGATCACGGCGGGAATTGTGGTCATGCAGTTCCTGGGCTATAGCGTCAGTGGTGTTTTGGCATTTGGTGGTATTGGCGGGCTTGCTGTCGGTTTTGCGGCCAAGGACCTGCTGGCAAACTTTTTCGGTGGCCTGATGATCTATCTGGATCGGCCCTTTGCGGTGGGCGACTGGATTCGCTCCCCCGATAAGGAGATTGAGGGGACCGTGGAAGATATCGGTTGGCGCCTGACCAGAATCCGCACTTTTGATATGCGACCCGTCTATGTTCCCAATGGCATCTTCACCCAGATTGCGGTAGAAAATCCTTCCCGTATGTTAAATCGTAGGATTTTTGAAACGATTGGTATTCGTTATGAAGATGCACATCATATGGCGGCAATCGTGGCGGATGTTAAAAATATGTTACAGGAACATCCGGAAATTGATTCTAATCGTACGCTTATTGTTAATTTTAATAGTTTTGCTTCCTCCTCTTTGGATTTCTTTATATATACGTTTACCCGCACTACCGATTGGGTTCGTTATCATGAAGTAAAACAGGATGTTCTATTAACGATTCTTAAAATAATTGAGGGATATGGGGCATCCTGTGCATTCCCAACCTCAACATTACATATTGCCGATATACCTTCATTAACGCGAGAGGCCGCGTTAGACAGTTGAGGAATGGGAGTGCAATAAGGTACAAATGATTAGTTTCTAATTGAGCACTATTGAAGATTTTGACGGTTAATTACGCATATTGGGAAAAACGTAGTATTTATTTCACATAGAAAACTAGACACTGGCGCTGTTTTATCTAAGAATCAGGGTACGTCCTTTGGGTATATGCTCATCGGATTAAGCAAGATAGCATTCTGCATGGAGCAGTTTGTTAACAATGGGGTGGCGTTTGCCCCTCTTGCCGAATTGAGCAGTGAGGTAAAAGAGGTAGGCGCAATAACAATAATGAGGTTTTCTCAATGAGTGATCGCGTTACAGGTACAGTGAAGTGGTTTAATAACGCACGGGGTTATGGCTTCATCACCTGTGGAGAAGGAACTGAAGATATTTTCGTTCACTATCGCAGCATTCGCGGCGAGGGCTACAAAACCCTTAATGAGGGGCAGGCGGTAGAGTTCGAAATGCAACAAGGTGACAAAGGACTGCTGGCGGAAGATGTTGTTCCCTGTGAGTGATTTATAGATCACTCGTTGAAAGAACTGTTGTCGTGTAGGGTCCTGCGGCTCAATTGACGCCGGCCCTGTCAGCGCCTCTGAAAAGCGGATCTTTATGATCCGCTTTTTTGTTTGCTACTTTGCAGTGGATATAGGCTCTTCTTCTTTAAGTTGCATTTGTGTCCCTCTTTGTAGATTTGGTCATATCCCGCCCCGCCTAAAGTCCCCAATGTAATTGTGTGTATATGAGTGAGTTTATTGTGCTCAATACCGCTGTGCTAATTATTGCTTTAATGCTCCAGGAATATTGCCCCACTGATTGCAATTTTATGTTGTTGTGGGGTGGCGGTATTTGCTTGTTTGCTGGCTGTATTTTGATTAAAGATAAATTGATTAAATATCGGTTGGGTGGGGTGTACTTGTAGTGATGGTGAAATTAATTCGTTTGAGGTGAAGAGTTTTAAAGGTATATTTAAAATAATAGCCCCGGCAAGATTTGCAGGGGCCATTGGCGAAAGTCGATTATTTAAATAAATTAACTTTCTGTGCGGTTATCTTTTTCTTGGTCGGAATTAAGTATATCTATATTTTGCGAATCTTTTTTGGGTTTGGCTACAGTGCGCACTTCAATAAGAATGCCAAATGCAGGGTGGTCGATATAATGAAGTTGGCCACTACGCAAACGTCTCTCGTGTTGCAGTCTCGCAGCCTGGGCTACATATAATGGCTCTTCTTTTATAAATTCTGGCTCGCCCAATGTGAGTGGCTCAGTTGTGTTAATTGCGCCCTGACTATTTTCGATATCAAACCCGTTATTTTGTGAATATGAATTTTCAATGTCACTGTAATTACCGGTTAGGATTTGTAGTGGCTTTTCGATTTTATTTTGTGGGCGCTGAGGAAGAAGAATACTGTGTTCCCCGGGTTGCGTATAAAAATCGCTGAGCCACAAATTAGTACTGATATGTAAATAGCGAGCGACACTCAGGGTGATAGATCCCTCAAGCTGGCTGTGGCCGCTGAGCTGGCTGCCGCCATCAATCAGAATGGCCGGGGAGTTTCTCTTGGTTTTTAAAACCTGGCGCCAGGCCTTGTGAAACAGGACCCTGTCACCAGCCCTGGAAATTGCGGCGGCTTTGTTGTCCAGCAGCCTGGGTACAGGTCTTAGCAGCAAGTTTCTTTGTGCTTGCTCAGAGTTCTGCGAACTAGTAGATGCGTCGCCCTCAAGCTCCGATGATTCAATATCGGCTGGGCCGCTCGTTTCTGGGCTCGAGATGATGTCTTCAAGCGATAACACCTCATCCTCTGTTGGCTGAGTTGGGGTGCGCAGGGTGTCAAAGTCGATCCACTTTGATGGATACTGAAGACGGGGTGCCGTCGGCCAGGTCTCTGCGGTTCTTTCCATCCCCTGGGGGCGCTCGAATACGATCATTTCTATTTCGAAAGTATTGCCAGCGTAGTTGACGGCCTGGGCACTGGTTGCTGCCAGCGTGAGTGCCAGGGTTGAGCAGAGGCTAATTATCCTTTTCATGGGTTTACCACTTAAACAATTCTATTTGGGTGCCGAGGGTGTCATTGCCGACAGGCCGTTTAAGCGGGAGTAGGAGACTAATTAGTTTTGCCGCCAGCTCCCGCCGCTGCCTGCCGGATGGTATCACTGTGCAAGCTTTTCCAGAACTTCGTTAATTTCCTGGAGCTTGCGATCAGTACCCTCCTCATCGAGACTGAAATTCAGTTGGTTTGCGCCGGCCAGCTGGTAGCGTCCCGGCTGGGTTTGCACCATCTTAACCAAAGTGAGCGGATCTACACGGGTATTCTCCGCAAATTCGATACGCCCTCTTGCTGCAGAGGCCTCAAGTTTGCGGATGCCCATATTCTCGGCCTTTAACTTGATCTCCGTGGTGCGGAACAAGTGTTTTACCGATTCCGGCAGTAGCCCGAAACGGTCGATCATCTCTACCTGAAGTTCTTTCAGTTGCTGCCCGTCGGTGGCATTGGCAATGCGTTTGTACATGATCAGACGGCCGTGGACATCGGGCAGGTAGTCCTCGGGAATCAGTGCAGCAACCCGCAGATTGACGTCCACCGCAGGGGATTCGAGGGGTTCGTCAATATTCGGTGTGCGGCCCTCGCGAATGGCCTTCACGGCTTTGTCGAGCATCTCCATATACAAGTTGAAGCCAACACTCTGAATCTGCCCGCTTTGTTCCTCACCTAGCAGTTCGCCTGCACCGCGAATTTCCAGGTCGTGGGTAGCCAGGGTAAAGCCTGCACCTAAATCCTGGGCCTCGCTAATCGCTTCCAGGCGCTTCACGGCGTCATTGGTCATGGAGCGTTTGTTGGGCGTCAGTAGGTAGGCGTAGGCCTGGTGGTGCGAGCGTCCCACGCGACCGCGCAACTGGTGAAGCTGGGCCAGGCCGAACTTGTCTGCGCGCTCGATCAGTATCGTGTTGGCTGTGGGGACGTCGATACCGGTTTCGATAATGGTGGTACAGACCAGGACATTAAAGCGCTTGTGATAGAAGTCACTCATTACCTGTTCCAGCTCCCGTTCGCGCATCTGGCCGTGGCCTATGCCGATACGGGCCTCGGGAATCATCTCCTGTAGCTCCCGCGCGATTCGCTCAATGCTTTTGACTTCGTTGTGCAGGAAATACACCTGACCGCCGCGCAATATCTCCCGCAGGATAGCCTCTTTTACCAAGGCATCATCGCGCTCGCGCACGAAGGTTTTCACAGAGAGGCGCCGTGCTGGTGGGGTGGCGATCACCGATAGATCGCGAATACCGGCCATGGCCATATTCAGGGTGCGGGGAATAGGGGTAGCGGTAAGGTTGAGGATATCCACCTCAGAGCGCAGGCTCTTCAGACGCTCCTTCTGCCGGACGCCAAAACGGTGCTCTTCGTCGATAATCAGCAGGCCGAGATTTTTAAAGTCCAGATCGCTTTGCAGCAGCTTGTGGGTGCCAACCAGGATATCCACCTTGCCACTGGCAACCTTCTCTTTCACGCTGTCCACTTCCTTGCCGGAGCGGAAGCGGGAGATCACCTCGATATTGATCGGCCAATCGGCAAAGCGATCCTGGAAGGATTGATAGTGTTGCTGGGCCAACAGGGTGGTGGGAACCAGCATGGCCACTTGCATACCTGCGTGGGCGGAGACAAATGCAGCCCGCATGGCCACTTCTGTCTTACCGAATCCCACGTCGCCGCAAACCAGTCGGTCCATCGGCTTATCTGAGAGCATATCCCCCAGAACTGCCTCGATGGCTTGTTGTTGATCTGGAGTTTCCTCGAAGGGGAAACCTGCGGAAAATTCTCGGTAGGCCAATTGAGGGTTATCGAAGGCATGGCCAATACGGGCTTCGCGGCGGGCGTAGATATCCAGCAGCTCTGCAGCTGCATCGCGGACTTTCTCGGCGGCTTTGCGTTTGGCTTTTTGCCACTGTTCACTGCCCATTCTGTGCAGTGGGGCCAGGGCTTCATCGGCACCGGAGTAGCGGCTGATCAAGTGCAGGCTGGCTACCGGTACGTAGAGCTTGGCATCGTCGGCATATTCAAGGGTCAGGAATTCTGCCGGTTGCCCGTCGATCTCCAGGTGCTGTAGGCCGCGATAACGACCTACGCCGTGATCAATGTGAACGACGGGAGTGCCCATGCGCAGTTCAGCCAGGTTTTTAACCGCGTTGTCCGCTTCATCTTTGGCTTTTTTACGGCGGCGTTGCTGCAGTACCCGCTCACCAAATAACTGCGGTTCCGCGATCAAGTTGATTTGCGGGTCCTTAAGCAGCAGCCCTTGATCGATGGGGGCTACGGTAATGCCGATAGTGTCCTTTGCGGCGAGGAAGTCCTGCCAACTTTGGAAGCTGGGAGGGCTGAGCCGTATGCCCTTTAATAGCTCCAGCAGCGCTTCGCGACGCCCGCTACTTTCAGCACAAAATAGCACCCGACCGGAGTATTCCATCAGGTAGCTTTCCAGTGCAGCCAGGGGTTGTTCGGACTTGCCATCTACTGGCAGTGAGGGGGGACGGAAGTGTCAAAACTACAGTTGCCCTGGGCTTCCGGAAGACTCTCCGCAGAGAAGATTGCCCGGGGCATGGACTTCAGGGCACCGTTAAGCTCATCAATTTCCAGTAAAATCTGGCGCGGTGGCAATATGGGACGGGTCAGGTCGCCACGACGACTTTCATAGCGATTGCTGACTTCGCGCCAGAAATTGTCCAGCGGCTGTTGGATATCTCCCTGTAAAAATGCCTGGCTGCCCTCGGGCAGATAGTCGAACAGGCTTGAGCAGTTCCCATCGAAGAACAGGGGCAGGTAGTACTCAATGCCCGCCGGGGCAATTCCTGCACTGATATCCTGGTAAATTGGCACTTGGCTGGGGTCGCTATCGAATTCACCGTGCCAATTTTGCAGGAATCCTGATAGGGCAGCCTTGTGCAAAGGGAATTCCCGCGCAGGTAAAAGGTGAATGGTTTTCACCTTGTCGATGGTGCGTTGGGTTTCCGGGTCAAAGGTGCGCAGGGATTCAATTTCATCGTCGAACAGATCGATGCGGTAGGGCAGGGGGCTGCCCATTGGAAAAATATCCATCAGTGAGCCGCGCACAGCGAATTCACCGTGTTCGTAGACGGTGTCTACGCAGTGGTAGCCGGCCTGCTCCAGCAGTCTCCGCTGGATATCGATATCAAACTGCTGCCCCTCCTCCAATATCAGCGCATTGCCGGCAATATAATTGCAGGGTGGTAGCCGGTGCATCAGGGTGCTAACTGGGATTATGACGATCCCGGCCCCCATTTTCGGCAGCTGGTAGAGGGTGGCGAGGCGATCCGAGATGATGTCCTGGTGGGGAGAGAATGTGTCGTAGGGGAGAATTTCCCAGTCGGGAAAATGGAAAATTTCCAGTTCTCCGTTTTCCCCCTTATCTCGCCGCGCTTTGTTAAAAAATTTCAATTGCACCTCTAAACGGTGCGCTTCGAGACTGTCCTTTGTGATTAACAGGGTGGGCGCTTTGTTATTGCGTGCCGCGTTGAGGATGGCGAGCGCGGCAGCTGCGCCATGCAGTTGTCCCCAAAATTGTCGGTCACTGGAGGAGCGAAACTTCGGTGGGGTCAGGGGCTGTATTTCTGTCATCTTTCCTTATATATCCGCGCATTCATTCGAGATGTCTTCGAGGTCGGCTATTGTAGCCGCGAACAGTTTTGCTTGCAGGGAATGTTAACCCTGCCTGTGTTTCCAGTCGGGAACAACTACGCTTTTTTATGGATTGCGCAATGTCGCTCGGGTGGACTACAAAAAGGTAGTTTTACTACATTTTTTTGGCTCTTTTTTGCTCAGTTGCGCAGTGTAAAGCGAACACTATAATGCGCAGCCATGCGGTCCTGAGTGGTTTCAAGGCCGTATTTCTTGCCTACTAAATACATTGCAGAGGTGTCCGATAGTGACTCAGAAGCGACCGAAGCCCGCGGACTTTTTCAAGGACTGGAAACAGCGTGAAGCACTGGCTGAATCCATGATCCCGATGATTGGAAAGCTCAACCGTGAGAGCAACGTCGGTATTTATATGTACGGCCGCAACCTGGTTAATCGCTCAGTGCTGAGCATTATGAAAGCGCACCGTTTCGTGCGTCAGGTTGAGGAAAATGAACTCTCCGAGTTTGAAACCTTCCCTGTATTGGAAGCCATCTGCAAGATGGAGCTGGGTCCCGTACATATCGACCTGGGAACCATGACCAACAAGTACATGCGCGACGATCGCGGCTTGTCTGTGGACGAGTTTGTACGTGAAGAGCTGTCCGACGCAGCGGGTGCCGGCAAGCCTCTGCCCGAATCCAAAGATGTTGTGATCTACGGTTTTGGTCGTATCGGCCGTTTGGTTGCCCGCCTGCTGATCGACAAGGCTGGTAGTGGTGATGTTCTGCGTCTGCGCGCTATCGTACTGCGCAAGGGCAAGGCCCCTAACGATCTGGTGAAGCGCGCTTCTCTGCTGCGTCGCGACTCCGTACATGGCGCCTTCCAGGGCACTATCCGTGTGGACGAGGAGACCAACTCCCTGATCTGTAACGGTAATGAAATCAAGATCATCTACGCCAACTCCCCCCAGGAAGTGGATTACACCCAGCACGGTATCAACGATGCGATTATCGTTGACAGCACCGGTGTATGGCGCGATGAAGAAGGTCTGAGCCAGCACCTGCAGAGCCCAGGCGCTTCCAAGGTGCTGCTGACTGCACCGGGCAAGGGCGATATCAAGAATATCGTTTACGGTATCAACAGCAGCGACATCAAGCCGGAAGACAAGGTACTGTCCGCTGCTTCCTGTACCACTAACGCCATCGTACCTGTCCTGAAGGCGATGATGGATGGCTACGGCGTTGAGCACGGCCACGTAGAAACCGTACACGCCTACACCAACGACCAGAACCTGATCGATAACTACCACAAAGGTGAGCGTCGCGGTCGCGCAGCAGCGCTGAATATGGTTCTGACTGAAACTGGTGCTGCCAAGGCGGTTGCCAAAGCGCTGCCCGAGCTGAAAGGTAAGCTCACCGGCAACGCAATTCGCGTTCCGACTCCTAATGTTTCCATGGCGATCCTTAACCTGAACCTGGGTAAAGAGACCACCAAGGAAGAGCTGAACGAATATATGCGCGATGTGGCACTGCACTCGCCGCTGCGTCAGCAGATCGATTTCACCAACTCCCCGGAAGTGGTGTCCAGCGATTTTGTTGGCTCCCGCGTTGCCTGCGTATTCGATTCCACTGCGACTATCGTGGATGGCAAGAACGCTGTGCTCTACTGCTGGTACGACAACGAGTTCGGTTATAGCTGTCAGGTAGTTCGCTGCCTGGAAGATATGGCTGGTGTTCGCTACAAGTTGTTCCCGCAAGAGGACTAAGGCGTCACGCCACCTCTCCGCAGTCGGTACCCAGATCCGACTGCGGGGTTTCGGCGACTGTTCCAGTCGCCGCACCATATCTCCCCAAATCCCTGTTTTTTCAACAGAAATTTCCAATCTTAGTGCCACTTAAAGACTTTCCAGACTGGTAATGACTCTGGCCCATCTTTATAATGCGCGCGATTTTGCGGGGCGGCCGTGCGCCGAGAAGTTAGCGCGCACATCCTTTTTAGTTAGCTTCCTTCCTCCCGGTTCACGGGTGATACGGCATAAGCCCTCGCAGCACGGAATTCCACAATAGGACCCGTCATCCCAGGCATGGGACGGTGGGTCCTATTGCAATTTTTTTAAACTAGAAACTTAGGCATAGGCGTATGAGAAAGATCCGTCGGGGATTGGACTTACCCATATCCGGCGCGCCCGAGCAGGTCATTCAAAAAGGACCTGCGATCAAGACCGTTGCTGTTCTCGGCCCCGATTATCACGGGATGAAGCCGACAATGGCAGTGGCTGTAGGGGATCGCGTCAATCTTGGTCAGCTGTTGTTTAGCGACAAAAAAACTGAAGGCGTGCGCTACACAGCGCCTGCTGCCGGTCGTGTTGTTGCGATTAACCGTGGCGCTCGTCGTGTTCTGCAATCCGTCGTGATTGGCATAGACGGCGATGCAGCGGAACAGTTCCAAAGCTACAGCGCAGATAAACTGTCTGGTCTGACTCGCGAACAGGTCGTTGAAAACCTGGTTGAGTCCGGCATGTGGACCGCACTGCGCACCCGCCCGTTCAGCCGCGTTCCCGCCCTGGACGCTGAGCCGGTAGCTGTGTTTATCAATGCGATGGACACCAACCCTCTGGCAGCCAATCCAGAAGTAGTGATTGCTGAGAATCCCAAAGCCTTCTCTCAGGGCGTTGAGATTCTTTCCAAACTGGCAGAAACCACTTACGTCTGTACTGCTCCAGATACGGATATTCCAGTACCGAACGCAGCGAATATTCGCCGCGAAACCTTTGCCGGCCCCCATCCGGCAGGTCTGTCCGGTACCCACATCCACTACCTGAAGCCAGTTTCTGGCAACCGCAGTGTATTTACCATTAATTACCAGGATGTGATCGCTGTAGGCAAACTGTTTACCACCGGTAAGCTGTTTACCGATCGTGTCGTTTCCCTGGCCGGCCCTCAGGTCAAGCAGCCGCGTCTGCTGCGCACCCGCCTCGGTGCCAGTCTGGAAACCCTGACTTCTGATGAGCTGAAAGGCGATAACGATCGCATCATCTCCGGCTCTGTATTTGGTGGCCGCACCGCTGCTGGCCCGATGGCTTACCTGGGTCGCTACCACAACCAGATTTCTGTACTGGAAGAGGGCGATGAGCGTCCGTTCCTGCACTATCTGCGTGCGGGTAATAAGCGTTTCTCTGTATTCCCGATTTATCTGTCGCGCCTGGTGAAGAACAAGCTGTTCAACTTCACCACCAGCACCAACGGTTCTGAGCGTGCCATGGTACCCGTCGGTAGTTATGAGAAAGTCATGCCGCTGGATGTACTACCCACTCAGTTGCTGCGCTCCCTGATCGTTGGCGATACTGCAATGGCTCAGAAGCTGGGCGCACTGGAGCTGGACGAAGAAGATCTGGCGTTGTGCACCTTTGTGTGTCCGGGCAAGTACGAGTACGGCCCCATTTTGCGGGACAACCTGACCCGTATTGAGAAGGAGGGGTAAGTATGTTGCGTAAATTCCTCGATTCGATCGAACCCAAGTTTCACAAAGGCGGTAAGTTCGAAAAGTTCTACGCCCTGTTTGAAGCGATTGACACCGGTCTGTTCCAGCCGGCAGACAAGACCAAAACCACTGCTCACGTGCGCGACGGTATCGACCTGAAGCGTATTATGATCACCGTTTGGGCTTGTGCCATGATCCCGGCGTTCTACGGTATGTGGAATATCGGTTTCCAGTCCAACACCATTCTGGAAGGTATGACCAACCCGGATCTGTCCGGCTGGCGTCACGCCATTATCGGCGCTCTGACTTCCTACAACCCAGCTAGCCTGTGGGACAACTTTGTCTACGGCGCTATGTACTTCCTGCCTATTTATGCGGTTACTTTTATTGTGGGCGGTATCTGGGAAGTCCTGTTTGCTGCGGTGCGCGGTCACGAAGTCAACGAAGGCTTCTTTGTAACCTCCATCCTGTTCGCCTTGACCTGTCCGCCGGATCTGCCTCTGTGGATGGTGGCTATGGGCATCAGCTTCGGTGTGGTTATAGGTAAGGAAGTATTCGGTGGTACCGGCAAGAACTTCCTCAACCCGGCTCTTACCGGCCGTGCCTTCGTATTCTTTGCCTATCCGGCAGCAATGTCTGGAGATGCGGTTTGGACTGCGGTTGACGGTTATACCGGTGCTACTGCGCTGTCTGTTATGGCCAGCGAAGGTATCCAGAACGGTATCGTCAATGCTGCTGTTGGCCAGGTAACCTGGTTCGACGCTTTCTTCGGTCAGATCCATGGTTCCATTGGTGAAACTTCTACCCTGGCTATCCTGATTGCCGGCGTAATCCTGATGGGCATGAAGATCGCCAGCTGGCGCATCGTAGCCGGCACTCTGCTGGGCATGATGGCCACCTCTTTCATGTTTAACATGATTGGTTCCGAGACCAACCCGATGTTCCAGGTACCCTGGTACTGGCACTTGGTAGTGGGCGGTTTTGCCTTCGGTCTGATCTTTATGACTACGGACCCTGTATCCGCTGCGATGACCAACACCGGTCGCTGGTGGTACGGCATCCTGATCGGGGTGATGGTTGTCCTGATTCGTGTGGTGAACCCGGCCTTCCCGGAAGGCATGATGCTGGCGATCCTGTTCGCCAACCTGTTCGCTCCGCTGTTTGACCACTTTGTGGTGCAGTCCAATATCAAACGGAGGTTGGCACGTGGCTAATAAAGATTCCGTAACCGGTACTCTGATTGTCGCGCTGGTAATGTGCCTGGTGTGCTCCGTAGTGGTATCCACCGCTGCGGTAATGCTGAAGCCTGCCCAGCAGGCGAATGCCGAGCTGGACATGAAGCGCAACGTACTGATGGCTGGCGGCCTGTTGAAAGACTCTCACGCTGATAAAGCGGAAGTCGAAAAGGCCTTCGCCGACGTAAAAATCAAATACGTCGACCTGAATACCGGTAAGTTTACCGATCAGGCTCCGGCTGGTGGCAGCGGTCGCGCTGCTGCCAAGATCCCGTCTGACAGTGAAAAACTGCCGGCTGACGAGGACACTGCCAAAATTATCCGCCGGGAAAATACCAAAGAGGTATACCTGGTAGAGAAAGACGGCAAGCTGGACAAGATCATTCTGCCGATTCGCGGTTATGGCCTGTGGGGCACCCTGTACGGCTTCCTCGCTCTGGAGAGCAACCTCGACACCGTAGCGGGCCTCGGCTTCTACGAGCACAAGGAAACTCCGGGACTGGGTGGTGAAGTTGACAACCCCAACTGGAAGGCCCAGTGGATTGGTAAGAAAGTCTTCAACAACCAGGGCGACGTGGATATCGCAGTGATCAAGGGTCAGGTTAACCCCAACAGCCCAGACGCGATTCACGAAGTAGATGGTCTGTCTGGTGCAACTCTGACCAGTAAGGGCGTTAGCAACCTGGTGAACTTCTGGTTGGGTAACCAGGGTTATGGTCCCTTCCTGAAAAACCTGAAAGCAGGGGAGGCATAAGCATGAAAATTAAAGATACTCTGCTAGAGCCGATTTTTAACAACAACCCGATCGCGCTGCAGATCCTGGGTATCTGTTCTGCACTGGCTGTTACCAGCTCGCTGCAGGTTACCCTGGTAATGTGTATCGCACTGACCTCGGTTGTGGCCTGTTCCAACGTTGCGGTATCCCTGATCCGCAAACAGATCCCGAACAGCATCCGTATCATTGTACAGATGACCGTGATTGCCTCTTTGGTAATCCTGGTGGACCAGCTGATCAAGGCCCTGGCTTACGACATCTCCAAGCAGCTGTCTGTATTCGTTGGTCTGATCATTACCAACTGTATCGTAATGGGCCGTGCGGAAGCCTTCGCTATGAAGAACCCGCCGCTGCCCAGCTTCTTCGACGGTCTTGGTAACGGTCTGGGATACAGTGTGATCCTGATCGGTCTCGCGGTGGTTCGTGAACTCTTCGGCGCCGGCAAACTGTTCGGTGTAGATATCCTGACTACCGTGAGCAACGGTGGTTGGTATATCCCCAACGGCCTGCTGCTGTTGCCGCCGAGTGCATTCTTCCTGATCGGCCTGTTCATCTGGGCGATCCGTGCCTGGAAACCGGCACAGGTGGAAGAAGATGAGTTCAAGATTGCGCCTAATTCCCAAGCGCAGGAGGCCTAATCCGTGGAACATTATATTTCTTTGATTATCCGCGCCGTTTTCGTTGAAAACATGGCGCTGGCCTTCTTCCTCGGTATGTGTACCTTCCTGGCGGTATCGAAGAAGATTGAGGCCGCTATTGGCCTGGGTGTTGCGGTTATCGTGGTGCTGACTCTGACAGTACCTGTGAACAACCTGATCTACACCTACCTGCTGAAAGACGGTGCACTGGCCTGGGCCGGTTACCCCGACGTGGACCTGAGCTTCCTCGGCCTGTTGTCCTACATCGGCGTAATTGCGGCACTGGTACAGATCCTGGAGATGTTCCTGGATAAATATGTACCGGCTCTCTACAACGCGCTGGGTGTATTCCTGCCGCTGATTACCGTGAACTGCGCCATCATGGGTGCTTCCTTGTTCATGGTTGAGCGCGAGTACGCGTTTGGCGAGAGTGTTGCCTATGGCTTCGGTGCCGGCCTCGGCTGGGCACTGGCGATTACCGCTCTGGCCGGTATTCGTGAAAAGCTGAAGTACAGTGACGTTCCGGATGGCCTGAAAGGTCTGGGTATCACCTTCGTAACTGTTGGTCTGATGTCCCTGGGCTTCATGTCCTTCGGCGGCATCGATATCTAAGCGGGGAAAACAATAGAATGAGTATTGAAATTATCCTCGGCGTAGCGATGTTTACCGTCATCGTTTTGGCGCTGGTAGCGGTGATCCTTGCGGCCCGCTCGCGCCTGGTAAACACCGGCAACGTCAACATCCTGGTTAACGGTGAGAAGACTCTCACCGTACCGGCCGGCGGCAAGCTGCTGCAAACCCTGGCTGCCAACAACCTGTTCCTGGCCTCCGCCTGTGGTGGCGGCGGCAGCTGTGCGCAGTGTATCTGTAAGGTGAATTCCGGTGGTGGCGATATGCTGCCGACTGAAGCGGCTCACTTTACCCCGCGCGATGCAAAAGAAGGCAAGCGTCTTTCCTGTCAGGTTGCGGTTAAGCAAGACATGGAAATCGAAGTGCCGGAAGAGGTGTTTGGTGTTAAGCAGTGGGAGTGCACTGTGGAATCCAACCCGAACGTGGCCACCTTTATTAAGGAGCTGACCCTGCGTCTGCCCGAAGGTGAAAACGTTGACTTCCGCGCTGGTGGTTACGTACAGCTGGAAGCTCCGGCTCACCATGTCAAGTTTGCTGACTTCGATGTCGAAGAGCAGTACCGTGGCGACTGGGAGCACTTTGGCTTCTTCAGGCTGGAGTCCAAAGTGACCGAGCCTGTGGTTCGCGCTTACTCCATGGCTAACTACCCGGAAGAGAAAGGTGTTGTTAAGTTCAACATCCGTATCGCGACTCCGCCGCCCCGTACTGAGGGCATTCCGCCGGGTCAGATGTCTTCCTACGTTTTCAGCCTGAAGGCAGGTGACAAGATTAAGGTGTACGGTCCCTTTGGTGAGTTCTTCGCCAAGGAAACTGACAACGAGATGGTATTTATCGGTGGTGGTGCCGGTATGGCGCCAATGCGTTCACACATCTTTGATCAGCTCAAGCGCCTGAATTCCACCCGTAAGATCAGCTTCTGGTACGGTGCGCGCTCCCTGCGCGAGATGTTCTACGAAGATGACTACAACGGTCTGGCTTCCGAGTTCGATAACTTCCAGTGGCATGTGGCTCTGTCCGACCCACAGCCGGAAGACAATTGGACGGGTTACACCGGATTCATCCACAACGTGGTATATGAAAACTACCTGAAGGACCACCCGGCTCCGGAAGATTGTGAGTACTACATGTGTGGGCCGCCCATGATGAACGCGGCAGTCATCAATATGCTCAAGGACTTGGGTGTAGAAGATGAAAATATCCTGCTGGATGACTTCGGCGGATAATTGGAGGGCTTAGCTTGCTAAAAGCAATCACAGGCCCGACAAACTCAAAAACAGGGCCCGTCTTTACGGCCCTGTTTTTGCTTTGGGCGGCTGTAATTTTATCGGCTTGCGCTCCTTCGCCGGAGTCCTGGCAGTTGGCTGGCCGCACCATGGGAACCAGCTATCACATCACCGTCGTTCAGGTGCCCTCTGGGCTGGAGCAGGGTGAGTTGCAGCAGTTGATCGACGATGAGTTGCAGCAGGTCAACCAGGAGATGTCGACCTATATCGACGACTCTGAGTTAATGCGCTTTAACCAAAGCCCGGTAGGGCAGGCGATCCCGGTTAGCCAACACTTGGCAGATGTACTGGAAATGTCCCTGGATATTTATCGCCGCAGTGAGGGCGCTTTCGAGGTGACGGTCGGCCCTCTGGTCAACTTGTGGGGTTTTGGTCCCCAGCCCGAACCGGAGCATATCCCCTCAGATAAAGACATTGCCGATCTGCTAACCGTCGTCGGTTCCGATGCGTTAACCCTGACCCGTAAGCCAGACACTGTTATCAAGAGCCGCCCCGTTGAGGTGGATCTTTCAGCGATTGCCAAGGGCCATGGCGTTGATCGGGTTGCCGAGCTATTGGAAGACCTGGGTATTCGAAACTACTTGGTCGAAATTGGCGGTGAACTGCGAACTAAGGGTGTGAATCCAAAGGGTAAGACCTGGGTAATTGGCATTGAAGTACCCAGCGTGGCAGGTCAGATGGTGCAGGAGCCAATTGCGGTGAGTGGGAAGGCAGTAGCTACGAGTGGAGACTATCGCAACTACTACGAAAGGGATGGTGTTCGTTACTCCCATAGCATTGACCCACGCTCCGGGCGGTCCATCAAGCACAAGTTGGCATCGGTAACCGTTATTGCGGAAACCTGTGCTGAAGCCGATGGTCTGGCTACCGCGATCAATGTCCTCGGTGCTGATGCCGGCATGGCGCTGGCAGAAAGAGATAATCTAGCCGTCTTTATGGTGGTGAAAACTGATTCAGGTTTCGAAGAGCGTTCTAGCTCTGGCTTTAAACCTTATGTAGAGAGGTCTGAGAAGTGACAATTTTCATATTTGCCTTTGTGGCCATGTTGCTCGTTGTTGCCGGTATGGCGATCGGGGCCATGGTTCAGAACAAACCGTTAAAAGGAACTTGTGGCGGGCTCAACAATATCGGCATGAAGCAGGATTGCACAGTCTGTGGTGGCGATGACGATGAGTGTGAAAAGGAACAGGAGAGGCAAAGACAGCAGCAGATGACTGCCGAAGATCTCGCTTACGACGCATCTAAACGCAAGTAAGCTTTCCTTCTCCAACAAGCCCGTGATCAACGGGCTTGTTGTTTTATGTCATTGGCACAAGTGGTGTCGATAACCGTATATTTAGTATTGAGTAAATGGTGTTAGCGCGCTGTGGACTCCGTTTGGAAAATAGAATTAGAGCATTTAATGGCAGAGCAAAAGTTTGACCTGGTAGTAATTGGTTCTGGCCCGGCTGGAGAGGCCGCCGCAATGAGCGCAGCAAAAAAGGGCATGCGCGTTGCGGTTATTGAAAAGCGCCAAGTGGTTGGTGGTAATTGTACTCACAAAGGTACCATTCCCTCCAAGGCGCTGCGCCACTCTGTCAAACAGTTGATGCGTTATAACACCCAGAGCGTTTTTCGCGCATTGGGTGAACCCCGCCGCCTTACTTTCCCCCAGGTAATGCAGACGGTGAATAAAGTCATTTCCTATCAGGTGGAAATGCACACTTCATTTTATGCCCGCAACCGGGTTGAGCTGATCGTCGGCGAAGCTAAGTTCCGCGATGAACATACTGTCGAGGTGCTTATGCCCGATGGTGCGGCGGAAACTATTACAGCGAAGAAATTTATTATTGCTACTGGCTCACGCCCTTATCGCCCCGCCGATGTAGACTTTGATCACGAACGGGTCTACGACAGCGATATGATCCTGGACATGCAGCACACCCCTCACTCCATTATGATCTATGGTGCTGGTGTTATCGGCTGTGAATACGCGTCTATCTTCGCTGGCCTCGGCGTTAAGGTGGATTTGATTAATACCCGTAACAGCCTGCTGGAATTTCTTGATGATGAGATTTCTGATGCACTGAGCTATCACCTGCGCGATATGGGCGTGACTGTTCGCCACCAGGAGGAGTATGCGCGGGTACTGCCCAATGAGCAGGGCGTAATTATGGAGATGCAGTCTGGCAAACGTATTCATGCGGATGCACTGCTCTGGTGTAATGGCCGTACTGGCAACACCAGCTCCCTCGGCCTGGAGAATGTCGGCCTGGAAGCGAACCATCGCGGACAATTGAGCGTTGACGATCACTACTGTACCGAAATTGAAAATATCTTTGCGGTAGGTGATGTGATTGGGTGGCCGAGCCTTGCCAGTGCCTCTTATGACCAGGGGCGTGCGGTTGCAGCAGCGATTGCGGGCCGTGGCCATCGAGTAATTGAAGATGCGCCTACCGGGATTTATACCCTTCCAGAGATTTCCTCTGTAGGTAAAACCGAATCAGAGCTAACCGCAGCCAAAGTACCCTACGAAGTGGGCCGCGCACTGTTCAAGCACACTGCGCGGGCGCAGATTTCTGGTGAGCGCGTAGGCATGCTCAAGATTTTGTTCCATATCGAGACTCACGAAATCCTGGGCATTCACTGCTTTGGGGCAGAGGCAGCTGAGATTGTGCATATTGGCCAGGCCATTATGAAACAGCCAGCACCGAATAATTCAATCGATTATTTCGTTAATACCACCTTTAACTACCCCACCATGGCAGAGGCATATCGCAGTGCTGCGCTGGATGGGCTCAACCGGGTTGCCCGCCTATGACAGAACCCTCACCCAGTGAGTTTCAGGCGTTGGTAAAGGAATTTTTTGAGCAGATTCCTTTTAATCAACAAATTGGACTTGAGATGCGCGACCTGGACCTGGAGGCGCTCACACTTTCCGCAGGCTTTGAACTGAACCCACAGTTGATCGGCAATGTGTGGAAGAACATCCTGCACGGTGGCGTAATTGCCACCGCCCTGGATACGGTTGGTGGTTTGACTGCAATGGTCGCCGCCTACCAGCATCTGGGAGATGTGCACTGGAAAGAAAAAGTGGATCGCCTATTAAAGCTGGGTACGGTCGACATGCGTGTTGACTACCTAAAGCCGGGTAGGGGAGAACACTTTCTCTGCCATGGCTCAATTCTGCGCACCGGTAACAAGCTGGTTGTAACGAGAATGGAGTTGATTAACGACACGGATGAATTGATTGCTACGGGTACGGCAACTTACCTGTATTGACCCTGGTCCGAGCCAACCCGTGGCTCGGCTGCCTCCTTAGATATACCCCTTAGATGTACCCCCTATCCACTGGCTTTCTTTAAGGTGTTTATTGTTATGAGTGAAATTCTTGCATTTGCCGCAGTCTCCCTTTTGTTAGTAATTTCCCCGGGGCCGAACAGTGTCCTCATTGTTAAAACGGTGGCCGATAAGGGGCTGAGGTCGGGTGTGGAGAATATTTTGGGGCTGGTTTCGGCAACGTTTGCCCACGGCGCCATCTCAATTCTGGGTTTATCGGCGATTATTCTACAGTCGGCTGAACTTTATACCTTGATCAAATATCTCGGGGCTGCCTACTTGGCCTATTTGGGCGTAAAAACGATAGTGGCTACTTTCTCGAGACCTTCCGCTCACAGGGCTCCCGATAGATTACAGCCAAGCGCAAAAGCGCCTGGTGATGCGTGCCGAAATTTTGCTGAGGGTTTCCTGACCCAGATTCTGAACCCGAAAGTATCGATGTTTTACCTTGCCGCCTTCCCGCAGTTTATCTCGGTAGGTAGTGCTAGTTACTATGAAGCTTTCTTACTGGTCTCGATTCACGCATCCATTATCTTTCTGTGGTTCTTGGGGGTTGCGATTATGCTGTCGCAATGGCGGGCGGTTTCTATAGGCGGAATGATACAGAAATGGATTCAGCGTTTTAGTGGCAGCGTATTGCTTGGTTTTGCCGCTCTAGTGGTTCGCCAGGACGCTTAAGTCTGAGCTGTGCCCTTTAAATATTGGCTCCATGTGCCAATATTTGAAGGGTGCATTGTCCAACCGAATTTCTAATAGACTGGGCATTTTATCCAGATCTACTCTTAACTGTTCTAATCTTGCCGTGTTTATCGGTATATATTTCCCTGCTTTTTAGTCGCGCTATCGTACCCCGTACAAAGTTTAATAAGAGCCTATTGATTTAACTCTATTTGTCGGCTGGGGTTTGTTGATTGTAAATATAAATTTAACTATTAGTTTACTTAGCTTTAATTATATTTCCGTGCTGGGAAATTTCCGAATGTCTATTTGGGTGGGATATCTAAAAAATACCGCTGTTGAGGGTGTGGATTTTTTAAATGGCGACAATTATTTTATGTTTGGTTTGCCTGATGGTGATATTGGTTGCTTATCGTGGACTTGTGGTCCGCAAAAATATAGCATGCTTATAGTTTTATATGAGTAAGTTTTTTCAAATAAATGACTGCTGCTTGCCTTATTTTTAAGTCTTGTAGCTTTGTAAAAGCGGGGCAGTGGTGTATTTGTAGTGATCGTTTTGTTCCGGATTTTAGAAGGATATCTATTTTGTAGATTTTTTTGTTTTTCTTTAAGTAATAATTTGTGTGTTATTTGCATAAATGCCAGATGGTATGGAAGCCGGATATCGGTTGCGATGTGAGGATGATAAAATGCCAATTTTTCCAGCTGTTGATGTAGATGCCTCTAATATGGGCGGGGTTTTAACCTGGAAGTTTAGCCAGGGTGGGTATTCAAGTATTACTAAAAAGCACGCCTTTTCGAAAGATGGTGTTTGTGAAGCCTTGGCGGTGAGTTGGATTACTAAATCATTGCATGGTGGTTTGAAGGCTGCATTGACTACTGGCGACAGTATAGATTCCACCAAGATCGCTCTGGTCGCGCAGCGCTACGCGTCCATATACCGTTTTAAGTTTAAAAATGGTGAGGAGGGGAGATTTCATAAAAGCCGTGAAATGCTTGTGGAATCTCAGAATTATCTAAAGTCGCAAGGTTTCGGTTACGTTGGACGAGAGCTTTGGTGCGCTTGAAGAATCAGATATCTTTAAGCAGCAAACTGGCACTATTTACAGCATGATGAGATTTGCCGGGAATGGCTGGGGGCATGCAACAGCATTTCGTATAGAGGCAGGTGCCAATAAGACAAGCTATTATTTTGATCCTAATAAGGGCGAGTTTAAATTCCTGACTTATGATAGGTTCCGGAAGTGGTATGAACATTACCATCGGAAATCACGCCTGTATAGAACAACGCGTACAATTGGGTTTGATTTCTTTATGCACAAAGACCGTTAGGTTTAATTCAGTAAAAGGGTGTTGAGTTTGTATAAATAGTTACCATTTGCTCTGGGGGCGGGATTAACTGGGCTGCTAGTCCGAGATAAATGCCCCTGTCTTTTGGCGACGGATGAAGTTGATAAGCTTTTTCGTATAAAGCTGAGGGGCGCTTTGGTTGCCGGTAAGTAGCGGCTTCGCGCCCTCCCTCTACGGGATTTGATTCCTGCCACTTTTTAGGCGGTCCGCTGCAATTCCCCCTGCTGACTAATCTTGAAGTTCGAGTCTCGCCTTTGTACCGTGCGGTACCTTTTACTCCTTATTTTTGCCGCCCAGTTGTTAAGCGTTGGGCCCGTTATAGCGAAGTGGGGCGCCTATTGTTCAAGTGGTTCACAACTGTAATGAATGGTGTTTGCAGCCATTTGGTTTCCTTGAGAAAATTGCCAGGAAATTTCTTGGGTGCTAGGGAGCCCCCGAAAAATTCCGTAATATCTCTGCGGACCTTGGGAGCTGTAGGTGTTGGGCACCATCGCCGCGAATGGCCGCAGCCTTCAAAGCACTATCACCCTGCGCTGTGACTCCTTTTGGGCCCCGCGAAGCCGCACCTTGACTGAGGTCCGCTCTGAAAGTCAAAGGCATCAAGGAGCTATTCAGGGGCTCTCTAGAAGATATCTCATTTTTCAGGGGTAAATAATTCATTCATGGGTATTTCAGTTCAGATGTTGGGCGACTTTCTTGTCACTCGTGATGGCAGTCCGGTCAATCTACCGCCCTCTAAAATAACCCGAGCCCTTTTGGCTTTTCTGTTGTTGGCGGCGAGGCCCCACCGGCGGGATCGCCTGTGTGAAATATTTTGGGAGTTGCCAGATGATCCGCGCGCATCGTTGCGCTGGTCTTTGAGCAAAATCCGATCGATAGTCAACGACTCCGATAAGGAGCGCCTACTAGCCGACAGAGAGCGTGTCAGTATGGACACGGAGGGTGTGGCTATCGACATTGTCCAAATTGCTTCAACTATTGATTCCCCCAAACTGCTGGCAGCGGAGCTGGAGGATATCTACCGAAAGCTTCAAGAGCCTTTCCTGGATGGTGTCGATCTCCCTGATCAGGAACTTTTCCAGCAATGGTTGTTGTCAGAGCGCCAGGAGATCGTCCATCTACGGGGGAGGGTGTTGTCGCGCCTAGCCTCCCATCCGGGTATTCCTTTGCCTGATCAGCTTATTTGGGCTCGCCACTGGGAAGAGTTGGAGCCCTATAACCCAAATGCTGCGACGCAGTTGCTGCGGGCGATGGCATCACTGGGGATGGATAGTGAAATAGAGCTTGAGCGCTCAAGGCTGTCAAACCGTTTCCGCAAAGCAGGTATTGCGTGGTCGCCCTGTAAGCTCGGGGAGCAGGTAGTGCAGGAGGCTGCCGATAATTTGGCTAATGGACGTAAACTGCTAACCCAGCAAAAGATTGAATTTTGTACGGCCAGTGATGGAGTGCGTATTGCCTATGCCAAGATGGGAAAAGGGCTTCCTATTGTGAAAGCTGCAAATTGGCTGAGTCACTTGGAGCATGACTGGGATTCTCCCATCTGGAGCCCGTTATTTCAGGAGCTTTCTACAGATCACCAGTTTATCCGTTACGATGAGCGTGGGAATGGCCTCTCTGACTGGGAGGTCGATAATATTTCATTTGAGTCATTTGTCACTGATCTAGAGACGGTAGTTGATGCCTGTGCTGTCGATAACTTTACCCTGCTGGGGATATCTCAGGGAGCAGCAGTATCTATTGAGTATGCTGTTAGGCACCCCAATCGAGTCAGGCAGCTTATTTTGTTTGGCGGTTATCACGCGGGTTGGCGGATTGGCGCGAGCGAAGCTACGGTTAAAGAGCGTGAAGCTGTCATGACCCTGACAGAGACGGGGTGGGGGCAGGATAATCCCGCTTATCGGCAAATTTTCTCATCGACATTTATGCCCAGTGCTAATGCCGGTGAGCTAGCCTGGTTTAACGAATTTCAGCGGCTTACTACCTCGCCTGAAAATGCTGTTCGCTTTCTCTCAGTTTTTGGCAGTATTGATGTGCGGGAAAGGCTCAAAGAAGTTTCTGTCCCCACTTTGGTAATCCATTCACTGGGGGATCAGCGTATCCCGGTTCATACGGGTTGCGAAATCGCTTCAGTAATCCCGGGTGCTCGATTTGTCGGCCTCAATAGCGATGGCCACTTGCTTCTCGGGCGAGAGCCTGCTTCTAAGGTATTTGTAGAGGAAGTTCGCCAATTTATTTCAAAGCACTAATAGGTAACTTAGTGAGGCTATTGGAGAGAGGGTGGTGCTGGCGAGCGGCCACCCGGACAAGAAGCTTCTGGCAAATGATCCCCGAAAATTTAGCTACAGATAAACGGCCAATTCTTTAGCGGAAAGATAACGGATCGAGGCTTCTGGGAATTTTCGAATGATATCGAGGGCTGCAGAACGGGCAGCGGCCTCATCGGCATATATATTGGGCAATTTTACATTGGAAGTTGTTCTTCCTGATATATAGCGCATAAGCACGATATACCGCCCCTTCCATTTCCCCCAAAAAACGTCACTGGGGGCACTGTCTACTGAGGATTTCTCTGGTGCGGCTTCTTTCTCTTCTTGGGGCTTAAGCTCCAGTTCCGCTTCTTGCTCCCACATAAGTTGGGCAAGTCGATTTAATTCTTTAGAATAACTAGTTGACATAAATCTCAAATGCGTAAGAGTTTATTGATTTAAATACTGATAAATCCAAAGATTAATAGAAAAGATCTTAATAAATACTAGCTTATAAATGATATATAAAGGTTAGGTATTGCTATGAACTTTTCTGATTGCATAGGCTTTATGTAAATTTCTCTCAGTTTATCAGTAAATATTCTGCCTAGCTCCAAGCACTCTGATGGTGCAAATTCTGCCGTGGAGCAGCTGGAGAATACCTTTTGGAGCATTTTCTCATATTTTAAGTAAAAAACCTACCTGGTACAAATTAATTGTTTCTTAGTTTCAAAAGCACTTGGTCAATAGTTGAATCATTGGGGAATAGCTTGGTTATTTTGCAGTGCTTATAGGGGGCAAGTTGTAAGACTTAGAGTTTTCATCTGGCGACAATTTCAAATGTAAGTATTAGCACGAAGGGCCTTATCTTGCCTTTTGGAGGTAGTGTAAATAAGTGTAAAGGGGGCAGGCATAATGTATTGGGGGATGCCTGGTAAATTTGGTGGTTGCACAGTGTACCGCGAACTTTTGATTTGTAGCGGCTATCTACCCTAGCCCATATTGGCAGTTTAGTGTCGATTACATCAGGCAGCATGGCACTTTAGTTCCATAAAAAATATCACAATTCTAGATATTCAATTGATGCTTCAAACGCTCAGTTCAACGATTGTTGGCTTTAATAGGTGAGTCAGATAGTGGCTCCGATCCCCTCTTAATGATCGTTCCTGGAAGTTGTAGGGAAAGTAATCGGACCGATGATTGTAGCTTGGCCTCAGCTACTTCAGATGAGGCTTAAAGGAACATTGATGTAATCTTAGCGGTGAACCCCATGATTCTCCCAAACCAAAAGGACTTGGGCATTCCTTTGAGACAGAAGGTCTTATTTGAGTGCCATTATTCAGATGATTTATTTCAGTTCCAAAAGGTAACTGTCCCACCTGGTCAAAATGTATCACTTGAATTCTTGTCTGGGTTTAACCTTTTAATGGTGATTGGCGGTGTAGCTAGTATCAATTGTGGTATTCGTGAGTTCCGTATGGGGTCAGGGCAGGTCTGGTTAACTGGTGCTGTTGGCGGTTTTATGGTTGGCAACCTCCCTAAGGGGGAAAGTTTACTGATTATCAGTGTCAGTATCAGCTCGGCAATGTTGACCCGGTTTTATAAGCGGCACACACGTGTACTGCTAAAAGCTAAAAACAAACTTGTTCTGGCAACTCATGTGGGAAGTGCTCCTAAGAGAGATCCCTTTATTCTCCCTGCGTGTGATCTGACGCGCTTCACTTTGGATTCATTGAGTGCATTTAGCGAACTGAATGATGAAAGTTTGAATTACTTAAAATTGGAAGAGCTACTCCTTTTGAAGCTAAAAGGGGATTGCGGTTGTTACTTGGCTAATGAGTTGCTTCGTCAAGTAAACCCGGCAACAGAGAGTTTTCGCCGGTTTATGGAGGAGAACGTAACTCAACCTTGGTCTGTAGCAAACTATGCCAAGCATATTGGGATGAGTCTTACATCATTTAAGAATAGGTTCAGCCGGGTATTCAAGTCGGAATCGCCCAAGTCCTGGATTAATGAGCGCAGGCTACAGCATGCTGATCTTCAATTGAAGACTACAAATAAGCGATTAGTTGATATCGCTCTGGAGAGTGGGTTCTCAAGCCAGTCCTATTTTACCCAGCTTTATAAGTCGATGTATGGGCGCCCGCCCTCGGAGGTGAGACAGAAATTCATGGACGCTCTTGATTAAGCGTCTGTGATTTCTTGTGACTTTGAATGCCTGGCCAGTATTACAGAAGTTGTTATAGTATTCGGCTTCCTGCAAATAATTAGAAAAATGGCCTGTCGATATGGAAGTTAGAGAATTAGGGAGTCTGGATTTGGTGGGTTTTTATACCCGTACTAAGAATGCTAATGAGGCCGATTCGGAAAAGGCAAAAATAGCGCCACTCTGGGATAGGTTCGGCGCAGAGGCTGCCCCCAAATTAAGGGGCAACCCTAAGGTATTTGGTGTTTACTCCAACTACGAATCTGACCATACCGGCTTTTTTGATGTCTATGCATGTTCAGATATGTTGTCGAAGGATATGTCTGAGGATTTCAAGTCGATTCAAATACTGCCAGGCAAATACCTGATGTTTTCCGCCAAAGGGGAAATGCCTCAGGTCGCCATTGATTTGTGGGGCGAGGTTTGGAGTTACTTCGCTGCGGAGGATTGCCCCCATCAGCGAGCTTTCACCACAGATTTTGAGCAGTATGTGGATGGAAACGAGGTTCAGATAGCCATATCCATCAAGTAGTTGAATCGCGTATATATACGGGCTATTTAAGGAGCCTCTGAATAACTCCGTAATGCCTCTGCGAGTCTTGAAGGCTGCAGATGTTAGGCGCAGCTCGCCGCGAATGGCCGTAGCCCTTTACAAGAGCTGCAACGCAGCAGGTGCGGCCTTCAAGGCCCGCCCTTCGGGGCTTGCAGAGCGATTCACACTCCGCGTTGCGACTTCTTGAAAGGTCTAGACATTCCTGCGAAGCCGCGCCTTGATTGTGAACCGCTCTGAAAGCCAGGGGTATCACGGAGTTATTCAGAGGCTCCTTAACTCTAGGGTGAATACCAAATTGGCGAGCTGAATGCTCGCCCCTGCTGGGTAAGGGGTACTTTTTCATCCATTTCAATACCGAAGCGTACCTTGTCAAATAGAGTCCATCGGGGAGTGGGTATCTCCAGGGCGCGCAGGTAGTAGACGGCTCTTTCCTTGGGGTTAAAGTCGGGATCTTTGAATACCGCGATTAGCTGAGGGGAGCCGATGGAGTTGGTGTATTCCGCCGTCTTCATATCCACAGTAGTCCCAACTGGGGGTAGTTTTCCCTCGGTATCCAGCTTACGGCTTCCAGACCATTTCACATTAAAGATCTTTTCCCGGGTGAGTCCGCTGCTATCCAGCCAACCCTTGATGATTTGGATACGGTCCAGGTTGGCACCCTCAGGGTCTTTCAGTGCTGCGATAAGGAATGTCGGTGCCTCTCCCTCACTGGCTTGAGGTAGCTTCCCGCCCATTGGCACGCCTTTTTTATAGCCATTGGCGACCAGATCACCGTGAATATCCTCATTGTTATAGTCATAGCCTCCAAAGAAGCGAATTGAGATCCTGGGGCCTGTGGTGGCGAAAGTCTCCTTGCGGTACATCGCATCCCATATTGCCTCCCGGGTATTCTCGTTGGCCCAGACTCCCGTAACGCCTGAGGCAGCTTGTTCCCAGCCGAAGTACTCTCCACCAACTCCCTTGAGCAGGGGAAATGCCCAGCGCTCCTTGTTGCTGGGTTCCAGGGTCTTGAACTTGCCAAAGAAGTTGTCCTGGTCCGGTGTCGAAAGCCCGGTATGGGTGTCGGTGGCTGCGTTTGCGCCTAGCACGAAAGGGTT
This sequence comes from Microbulbifer sp. VAAF005, assembly GCF_030012985.1. Lineage (NCBI taxonomy): Bacteria > Pseudomonadati > Pseudomonadota > Gammaproteobacteria > Cellvibrionales > Microbulbiferaceae > Microbulbifer > Microbulbifer sp. VAAF005. The sequence goes on from NZ_CP120233.1 coordinate 5,296,719, forward strand.
GGTGCCCAGCTTCTCCTCCAGGCGTAGGCCAGACTTGAGTGCCTCCCTCCAGTACTCGTATTGCAGGGCACCGGGGGGCTTGGGCTTTAAGATCAGGTTGCCTCTATCCCACAGATCCCAGTTGGCAAATTCATCTTCTGGGGAGAGGGCAGGGTGGGACTCACTTTGTCCCTTTACCTGTACCAGCTCGTAAAGGGGTTCATAGCGGGCGCGCATTTGTGCCCACTCCGGAGTGAGTTCGGAGCCATCAAACTGCCGCTCGATAAACATACGCCCATTAGACATATTGCCGTTGTGGGGGATGGCGAGTACCCGGCCGCCGGTTTTGTCTTCGTAGGCTTTCATCCACTCCCAGAGTTTTACCGGGTTCTCGGTATCAAAGGTAGTTAGGGGAAGCAGGGTCTTAGTGTGGTCTGCGCCATCACGAAAAATAATATTGCGGTGCAGGTTGTCGCCACCATCGGCGTTAACTGTCCACTCAAAAGCGATAAAGGTAGAAAACTCTCCGGGTTTGTAATATTTCTCTGCGGCTTCAACGGTTTTTTCCCAGGCGGATTTCATCCATTTGGGGTCCATTACCTGGTCGGGCAGTTTGCCTTCTGATTGAAGCACGATGACTTCACTTTTTGCTTCATTGGTCGCTTCTTCGCTGCCTGAAATTAATGCCTCGTGCCATTTCTTCAAGGTGGCATTGGACATCATTTCCGGATTGCCATCGATGATCTCGCTGATAACTCCCATACCGTCTGAATGATCGGTGATCATGAACCAGTCGTAAGGGCGGCTGAGCTTGGCTTTCAGTCCGCTGTTGGAGGTAACAGTTTCTCCCAGGGCAAATCGATAGGCGTCATCGGGAGTAAGAATTGCGCCATCCAACCCCGCATCTACCGACCAGCCAGTATGGACATGTGTATCGCCAAAATAGACATTACGAGCGATGCGTTTATTGCTGTCCCGTTGGGCTTCCAGCTCCGCTTCTATCTCCGGTGCCATCGCCGTGAGCGGCCGTTGTTTTTCTGGAGTGGCGTCCTCTGTCTGTCGGGCGTTTGAATTTGTATTTTTATCTCCGTCGGGCTTTTTACTGCAACTATAAAGGCTGAGTACAAGAATAAAGAGGAGCAGGGTTAATCCAGCTTTGCTCTTGTGCATCGATGGCGGCTCCATTTCCTGAATGTGTCGGATCGCTTTTTAACTTAAAAGAATTCGTTGCGAAGAGAAGATAAATTACAGCTAGCATAGTTGAGCGACTCTGTTTATTCGCGAATTGGGCCACACCGGGGGCCTTGTTATCTATCGGCACAATAGATAGTCTTCGGCTCAAGTTGAGTTAGCACATTTATGCAACTTCAAGAACATGGTTGGCTAATTCAGTCATATTGAAATATGGCTACGCAATAATCATCGCTTCGGGCGATAGGCAAAAGCAGGCATATGAGTAACAACGAAAAGCGTCCACTTTACATCCCCCATGCAGGTCCCTCCCTACTGGAAATACCACTGCTCAATAAAGGCAGCGCATTTAGCTTGGAAGAGCGTCTCGAGTTTAATTTGGTCGGTCTTCTGCCGAATACCGTTGAGACGATTGAGGAGCAGGCCAAGCGCGCTTACCTCCAATTCCAGCAGTGTAAGACTGGCTTGGAAAAACATATCTACCTGAGGGGAATCCAGGACGACAACGAGACGTTGTTCTTCTATCTGATCGAACATCATACGGAAGAGATGCTGCCGATTATCTACACCCCCACTGTAGGTGCAGCTTGTGAAGAGTTTTCCAGTATTTATCGCAACCACCGGGGATTATTTGTCTCCTATCCGGACCGGGAATATATCGACGATATTCTGCGCAGCGCCACTAAAGAGAACGTCAAAGTTATTGTGGTGACCGATGGCGAGCGGATACTCGGGTTGGGTGATCAGGGTATCGGCGGCATGGGTATCCCTATTGGCAAGCTCTCCCTGTATACCGCCTGTGGCGGCATAAGCCCGGCTTATACCCTGCCTGTCACCTTGGATGTTGGCACCAATAACCGCACTTTGCTGAATGATCCCATGTATATGGGGTGGCGCCATGAGCGGATTTCCCAGGAAGAGTACGATGAATTCCTGGAGCAATTTATTGAAGCGGTAAAGCGTCGCTGGCCCAAGGTATTGGTTCAGTTTGAGGACTTTGCCCAAACCAATGCCACGCCGTTGTTAGAGCGCTATCGCGACCGCCTGTGCTGTTTTAATGATGATATTCAGGGCACGGCGTCTGTAGCACTGGGTACTATCCTGGCTGCCTGTAAAACCTGGCAAGAAACCCTCGCCGCGCAAAAGGTGACGATCGTGGGTGCCGGTTCAGCCGGGTGTGGTATTGCCGAGCAAATCGTCAGTGCAAAAGTGCAGGCAGGTCTTTCCGATGCCGAGGCTCGTGAACAGATCTTTATGTTCGATCGCTACGGGCTTGTGACTTCCGATATGAAAGGCCTGCACGACTTCCAGGCAGCTCTGGCCCAGGACCCGAGCAAATACGATGGAGTGTCCAGCTGGAATCTTGAGACGCTGATCGGCAATGTTGAGCCCAGCATCCTGATTGGTGTTTCGGGGCAGGGTGGCTTGTTTACCCAGCCAGTAATCGAAGCTTTGCATAAGGGGCACCGCCGTCCTTTGGTGATGCCACTGTCAAACCCCACTTCTCGGGCTGAAGCGACTCCAACTGAGATATTCAGCTGGACCAAGGGCGAAGCTTTGGTGGCTACCGGCAGTCCCTTTGCAGCGGTAGAAATCGATGGACATCACTATGCGGTAGCGCAGTGTAACAATGTCTACATATTCCCGGGCATTGGCCTCGGCGTGATTGCTTCCGGTGCATCCAAAGTGACTGACAGTATGTTGATGGCAGCATCCAACGCCCTGGCAGAGCAGGCGCCGGTGGTGAAAGATGGCGAGGGTGCCCTATTGCCACACCTGAATGATATTCGCGAAGTGAGCATGCATATTGCCAGGGCAGTGGCTGCCCAAGCGCAATTGGATGGCGTTGCGCCCAAGGTGAGCCGCGAGCATTTAGAGCGTTTGCTAGAGCGTAACTTCTGGCGTGCAGATTACCGTTCTTACCGTCGTCGCTCTTTCTAAATGAAAGTGCTGGGCCCGCTGCGACTATCGCATCGGGCCTGCATTTAAGCCAGCTTTTCCCCGGTATAGAAAGAATCCGGCTGGCGCAACACCAAGTAATCCTCCCAGTGGAATCCCTGATTCAAAAACTCAATGGCTGCATTGACGCCCGATAAGAACAGGTGTTCGCAGTGGTGGTCCGGCATGGAAAAATCCAGCCAGTGCGGGTTTTCTCCGGTATCGGTGGGATTGATGGGGATTTCTTTTACCAGCGCATGGTATTCCGCGTTCAAGCTCGCGCGCACATGGTTGTCGAGCATATTGCGACAAGTGCTGATCAGCCCCATCGCAAACCTTCCTACCTTATCTGATTTTGGCTGGTACAGATCCACTTCCAACTTGATCCCAAAGGTTGGCAATTTGGGGGTGCCTATGGGTTTATGGAAGATATCGAAAGGGAAGTTGGAGACAAGGCCGCCGTCAACAAATTCAATATCTTTGGGAAAGCCAGCGCGGAAAAATCGCTTGGGATCACCGATGCCTTTAATGCTGCGCCAATTCTCGGCGACAGTATTGCACTCACTTAATTGGGGGATGCCCTTTACGGTGTAGGGCTTAAAGAAGCCGGGTACCGACATGGAGGCACGCACGAACTCTGCCGGATTTACTGCGCTCGGATTATCGAAGTAGAGCGGCGCCTTGGCTGGAAACACTGCGCGAGTCTCGGTAGTGATATCCGCTGCCACCAGGGCAACCTCGCCGCTACCTATCAAGTGATCTGGTGTGCCGCGGTACAGGAGCTGTGGGAACTGGTTAATTCTCTGATTGAGCTGTGCGGTGTTGGTAATGCCCAGCTGTTTCAACTCCGTTTGTAACCACTGGGTAAAGGTATCTCCCGGATTTAGCCCCTTATGTCTGAGCAGGTGCCGCAAGGTGCGGATAGAATCGAAGGGGTGCAGTGCCAAACTACTGATCAAGCCTTTGCCTTTGAGCAGGCGCTGTACCGTTTTGCGGGCATAGCGCTCGCCATCTTCAAAACTGGCAAAGTCCGCATTGGCGAGGATACCCAAGAGCTTTTCGCTCTTGCCAGTGCTCGGTGTACCGGCCGCTGCCAAGAAGAGCGCATTGATGGCGCCCGCTGAGGTTCCTGCAATTTTGCGAAACCGAATTCCCGCCTTTTCCAGAATATAGGTATATCCCACCAGGGCGATCCCCAGCATACCGCCGCCTTCCATCACGATATCGACATACTGAAGGCCCTGGTTGTCCTGTACATCACTGAATACCTTTCCTTCAATGGTGGACTTGGATGCCTGCCAGTGTGCATCCGCTTTTGCGATGGCGTTTTCAACCCAGGGTGATTTTTGCATGTCGGCTTTCCGTACTGTGACAGCGATCTACAAGAGAATTTAGACAATTTATCCGCTTGTAGGTGAAAAAGGCAGGGTATCACCCAGAATCAAATTCGCCATAGCATCCAGTTTGTTTTTCGTGCCTTCCCACTTGGGCATCACTTGATTCATTAAACGGTAAAATCGCTCGCTGTGGTTGTGTTCGGCGATATGGCAGAGCTCGTGCAAAATGACGTAGTCGATACACTGGCGCGGCGCTTTTACCAGGTGTGGATTGAGGGTAATGCGCCCCTGGGGGGAGCAGCTGCCCCACTGGGTTTTCATACTGAGGATACGCAGGGGCGGGCGCCCGGAAACCCAAAGGGTCTGCTCAAGCAGGGCATCCAGGCGGCGGTGAAAAATTTCTTTGGCGTGCGCCTTGTACCATTCGGCCAAAAGCAGGCGCACTCTTTCGGGATCTTTTTTCCGCACGGAGACTTCCAGCTTGCCGCGCAGTAATTTCACCTGTTGTTGGGTGTCTTCAGACTCAATGACTTTCAGTAGGTATTGCTTGCCCAGATAGTAGTGGCTCTCGCCGCTGATATATTGCCGTGGTGTAATATATTCCAGCGCCTTGCGGAAATCCCGCAGCTGCTGGTAAATCCAGCGCCCGCGTTTTTTTACCGCCTTTAATACTGCATCGTTATCGATAGGTTCCGGTGCGCTGACCACCACACGGCAGTCGGGGTGCACTTTGATCAGCACTCGCCCATTGACCTGGGAGCGGGGCTGGCACTCAAAAGTAATGCGCTCATCCCCATAGGCAAAGCTCAGTTGCCGGGAGTTGGGGTTATTTGGGGGGGAAGTAATAGGCACATTCATGCCGGGGTTAGTCTCCGCTTAAACCAACGCGGGTGATCTGTAGGATCATCTCCACCATTTTCTTGGCCTGCACCATACCACTGCCGATGGATTTACACTCCAGAAATAATTTGGGCATCAGTTTTTTATGGATATCCTTCTCAATATTTTGCGGGCTGATGGAGTGTTCCATTACGGACTGGGTAACAATCGTATCGATCTCGAAGGCCAGTTTGATCCACTTATCCTGTATCTGGCTATCGCCTACCGCGAAAACCTCCGGCAGGTTTTTTTTGAATACACCAAAATAGGCCTGGGCGTGGCGATTATCGGCAAAGGCATTGGGTATTTCATCCAGGTTGCGGGCTTTTACCTGTGCTTCCAAAGCTTCGAACAGTAAGTACTGCTTGTGTGGGTGATCGAACAGTTTTTCCGCCTCCTCAATCGCTTGCAGCAATAACTTGGAAAAGGCTTCCTGGGCATAGGGGTCGTCGCGCAACTCCTGTTCGATCATGCGGGTGACGCGGGTTTTGATAATATCGGTTTCGTTGCGGGTTTTGTCCTCTCCCCAATCTTCAGGCCGCTCCGCCTTGCCCATTTTATTGACTTCGTATTTACCCTCGGGCTGTAAGATTTCCACGCCCACCACATGTTTATCCAGCAGGTTTTTTACCTGGGCCGCATACTGGTCGTAGTCCACAGACTTTTCGGTTTGTTGTAGCGCCCATTGGCGCAAAAGGGCAAATTGTTTAACCGTCTGTTTGTAGTGCTTGCGGTCACTATCGCTAAAGCTTTTATCTTCGAAGAAGGTGGCTGATTGCAGGGCTACTTTCAAGCAGGTAGTGAAGTCGGTGAGAGCCTCGTAGAAGTCCTCGCGCACTTTTAGGTTCACATCGACCAGCTCACCGTTGCGCTGTTCAGTTTTTGGCACTATCACCTGGCGCAGTTGCTCGGTGTCCTGCTTGTTTTTTACGCCGGCGAAAATGCTCCAAAGATCTTTATACAGCAGGGGCAGGCGCTTGTACTCGCTGCTCATGGGGCTATAGAGCCCGGCAATATCGTCGATGTCGTAACCGCCCTGGGTGCGCGCGGCCAAATCCTGGTATTTCTGCAGGGTGGTATCCAGCTCTGCCAGGATGCCCCGGTAATCGATCAGCAGGCCAAACTTTTTATCCGGGTGCAGGCGATTGACCCGCGCGATCGCCTGGATCAGGTTGTGTTCCTTGAGTGGTTTATCGATATACAGCACCGTATTCTTGGGCTCATCGAATCCGGTTAGCAGCTTGTCCACTACAATCAGCAGTTTCAGGGTATCGTCTTTATCGAAGCGCTCAATCACTCCCTGGGTGTAGTGTTGCTCATTTTGCGAGCCCACATTGTCCTTCCACCACTTCACCACCTCCGGCATGGAGGACTCATCCACCGCTTCGTTGCCCTCGCGGGTATCTGGTGCACTGATCACTACCGCCGACTCAAATTTCTGCGCCTCTGGCCAGTGCTGCTGGGCCTCATCCAGGTACTTTTTATATTGGATGGCGGCGGCCTTGCTGTCACAGGCCAGCTGGCCTTTTAAGCCCGCATCGATGTTTTTAACAAAGTGGGTGGCGATATCTGTGGCAATCAGTCGAATGCGGTCGTCGGCGGTGTAAATCTCCCCTTTGCGGGCAAACTTGCGTTTCAGATCTGCCTGCTGCTCCTCGCTTAACCCCACCTTAATGCGCTCAAACCAGCGGTCAATTGCGCGTTCGTTAACATTCAGGTCAGGGATACGTTCTTCGTACAACAGTGGGGTTACGGTGCGATCCTCCACCGCCCGCTGCATGGTATAGGCGTGGACTATGGGGCCGAATTTATTGGTGGTCTTATCGTCTTTCAATAGGGGCGTGCCGGTAAAGGCGACAAAGGCGGCATTGGGCAGGGCCTGGCGCATACGGATATGGTTTTCGCCGCCCTGGCTGCGGTGGCCCTCGTCGATCAGCACAATCAAGTCGGCACTGTCGTTGCGACACTCCGGCAGGGCAGTGGCGCCGGTAAATTTTTGCACCAGCGAGAAGATAATGCGCTCATTGCCGCTGCCAATCTGCTGGGCCAAACGCTTGCCGGAAGTAGCCATGGCCGCTTCCTTATCTTTCTTGCCCGCCAGTTCTCCACCGCTGGCAAAGGTATTGCTGAGCTGGCGCTCCAGATCTACCCGGTCGGTGACAATAACCAGGCGGCTCTGTTTGAGGCTCGGCTGGAAGATCAGCGCCTTGCTTAAAAATACCATGGTGAAGGATTTGCCCGAGCCGGTGGTATGCCAGATCACGCCGCCTTCCCGCGCGCCGTCATTGCCGCGTTGGGCAATGCGCTCCAACAGTCGTTTGATACCGAATACCTGCTGGTAGCGGGCGATGATTTTGCCGGCCTTTTTATCGAACAGGGTAAAGTAACGGACCATCTCCAGTAGCCGCTGGGGCGATAGCAAGCTGATTAACAACCGATCCTGGCCGCCCAGGGCCAGCTCGCCGCCGGCGATCAGGGTCTGGTACCAGTCCAGGTCCGCCGGGGAGCGCTGTTTAAATAGGGTTTGGATTTGTTCGCTGGAAAGGGGGCGGTTTTTGATCGCCAGCATTTCCCCATCGGCAATATCTTCCTCGCGCCAGGCCGCCCAGAATTTTGCCGGGGTATTACAGGTGCCGTAGCGGCCCTCGTCGCCGTTCACCGACAACAACAACTGGCTGTAGGCGAACAGTTGCGGGATTTCATCGTGGCGCTGGTTGCGCAGACTCTGGGAGATACCCTCGTCGATAGAGGGGCCCTTCTTGCCATCCGGGCGTTTGGCCTCGATCACTACCAGGGGGATTCCGTTGACGAAACACACCATATCCGGGCGGCGGGTCTCTACGCCGCTGGCACGGGTTACGCTGAATTCCTCGGTAAAGGCAAAGTGATTGTTTTCGATGGTGTGCCAGTCGATCAGGGCTATCGTGGGGGTGGCTTTTTTGCCATCGACAAATTCGGTGACCGAAATGCCGTAGAGCAGGTGGTTGTACAGCTCTTCGTTGGCCGCAAGTGGTCCTTTGTTCAGCGCTGGGCTGCACACGATGCCAATCAGGTGGTCGATGGATTTTTGCGAGAGCGGTTGCTCTTTACCTGCGAAATAAAAGGTCCGTTTGCCCAGCTCCCGGCGCAGTATCTCCGTGAGCACCACCTGATCCTGGCGCCCACTACGGGCCGCATTGGCCTCGGCGGGGGTAAAAACGACCAGCCCAGATTGCACAACAGGGCCAGGGCGGGGATCTTTGCGGCGTATTCTTCTTGGAATTTCGGTACTGCTGTGTAATCCATTTCCACGGTAATACATGTCTCCAAAGGGAAATCCGTTTTTATTGGGATAAAAGTGTCTCTGTTTCCGGGCTGTGGAGCAAGCTGGGAAAATACGCTTGCCAGTCTCCGGCCACCAATTGTTGGCTATGCAGATTAAAAGGCAGCGCCCAAAGATGTAGGTTGTCGGAAAAACTAAAGCGCGGCAGGGGTTGGCAAAAATCCCCGTGGGCGGGAAAGATCAGCGCCATATGGCCCCGGCCATCCATGTAATAGTTGCCGTAGGCAAAGAGCTGGTAGAGATCAGCTTGGCTCAGTTTGTATTTCTCGTTGCTGCTGGCGCGGCTATTTAATAATTTCCACTTGGTATCCATCACGGATACTTGTGGTCGACCTTTTTCCATGGTGTTACTTTCCAGCAACAAATCCGGGCGCAGTTGAAACCAGCGGCTATCAGTTTCTGTGCCCTCGGGCCTGTGCTTTAACAGGTATTGGCCGCTTGCCTGGGTGCGAAGGTGGCTGCTGGGCGGTAATGTTTGTTGCAGGCTGTGCGCCACATAATTTTCAAATAACCGCTCCATGGGGAAGAGCAGGGCGATACCGCGATGCTCGCCTTGGGTAAAACTGGCGTTGAGGTTTTGTAAAATTAAACGGCACCAGGGTTTGATTGCCTCATAGCTTTGCATCAACCGGTCCGAGCGCCATTTTGGCAGTTCGGCCAGTGGCGCCGGGCTTGCCGGCACCGCCGCCATCTGGTGATTAAAGCTATTGGCCAAGCGCCAGTTATCGGCAGTGGCGCAGAGCTTTAGGGTAATTTCCAGGGCGCTTTTGAGCAGACGGTTTTCACGGATTTGAGGGCTGAAAATATCGTGCTCAATATGGAACCAGGTAGCCCTGTCCGGCGTTTGTTGTGCCTGCCGGGCTAGGTTGAGACGGCCACGAATAAATCGGCTCTCTTCCGCCCGGCGCTGGTAGTCACTGCGCAGCCCGCGTTTTAACAGTCGGCTCAGGGCTTGCAAGAACTGTGAAAAAATCCACTCGTGCAGGGGCAGCGGTTGCTGCTGCAAATCAGCCGGGCCGGCATTGCGGGGGGTAATACCCAGGCTGATAGCGAGCATTTTCTGCAACAGTTGCCGGCTCCGCTGCGCTGAGGGTGGTTGCCGGTGGGTTTTCGGCAGAATTTCGATAGCTTCCCCAGTGGGGCTCTGCAGAAACCCCACATAGCTGCCCAGTTTGACTCTGTGGGCACCGCTATCCCGAATAAAATGACTGCCCTGGCTCTGCCCCAGTTCCCGCAGCCATGCCAGGGTTTGTGCTGAGACTCGCGCCCGATCCAGACTGGAGGGGCCGGCGAGGTCATTGTGTAGAGTGGCGTACTCGCGGACCTGGATCATTCCGCTACTTCGCTCTCGGCTTCTTCCAACGCTTGCGACTTCGGTGATGTAGTGGCAGCCGCAGGGGGCAGTATGCCGCGATAGGCATCCGGCTGGATAAAGGCCTCTGTATTGAGGGAAAAGCGCCGCTCATTGATTTGGCTGGCGATATCCGCAGGGAATAATTCGTTTAATTGCTGTTGGCCACCCTCAATAATAAAGCGGTGGTGCGGATGTTTCGCCGGGTCATTCAGTACCCAGCCGATGCGCTGCCAGTCATCGAAAAAGTATTCCTGTAACAATGGCAATATTTGTTGCTGGAAAATAGAGGCCAGCTTGCTCTCACGCTCTTCTAAAGGGAGGCCGCACAGGGGCAAAAAGTAGCTATGGCCGATCAGGTGATCCCGATCCAATAGTGCCTCAATACGCTGGTTTAGGGTTGCGAGCAGCTCACCGATATCGATACCGTAAACCTGGGTGCCCGCCAATAACTCGGGATTGGGTGGCATTTCTACAAAGCTAAAGCGGCGGCGCAGGGCCAGGTCCAGTTGAGCCAGGGATTTATCGGCGGTGTTCATGGTGCCGATTACGTACACATTGGGCGGCACAGCGAAGGTTTTTTTGGAGTAAGGCAGTATCACTTCGCGGGCATCCTCAGCACCCTTGCGCTTGGCAGGTTCCAGCAGGGTGATCAGTTCACCAAAAATCCGCGAAATATTTCCGCGATTGATTTCGTCGATAATCAAAACCAATGGCTTTTGCTGTGGCTCACTAATATCCTGTGGGGCCAACAGCTCTGCGAGTTTGTCTATATCAATGGTGGAAGGACGCAGCTCGTAAAGTGTCATTTGTGAGAGTGCTTTTTTAAACAGTTGCTCACGGGGTAAGCTGGGTTCGTACTGCCGGTGCCATTTTACCGGGCGCGCCTGCTGGTATCCGGTGCGCTCATCGGTTTCCAGACGTTGGTAGTCGCCGGTGATTTCCGCAATTGCGCGAAACTTGCGGTTGCCATCGGAAATAACCACCAAATCCCCAACCTGAAGGGTATTGCGGAAGTTATGTACAGCAGTGATGGGATAGTCAGATTGCTGAATTTCTAGGCTATTGGCCGTCTCAAACTGTTTGCGCACGGAATCGCGGCTAGTACAGCGAGAAAAATCGATACTCTCGCCATAGCCCAACAAGACATAATTATTTTCCAGGCACTCCTGATAAATATCGTCGTTGTCCTCCAGGGTATTGCCCAAGGACATTTTCCAAAAACGGCGGCCATTAAGGTCAATCTGCTCGCCGCTCTGGCGGGTAACTTTGGCATCGGCGGACTCGCATAACTCCTTAAATACACCGTCGTGAACGGAGTAATTTAGTTGCCCGTTGTCACTACTCTCCGCGCGGATACCTTCAATAAAATCTTCGTAGGCAAAGCTCTGGTGAAAGGTGGTAAAAACTATGCGCTTTTCTGCCTGTAGAGCGTCGTAGCGCTCTCTCACTGCGCGACTATCCGGCTCAACTTGATCGGCGTACCACTGTGGGTCGGCGATCTGTACGGCCAGGCGGGTGGTGTTGTAGGTTTTACCGGTGCCGGGAGGGCCGAACAGGATTTGATTGAGAGGCTGGGGAGGTAAGTTCGCGGGGGCTCGTCCATCTGTTCACTCTCATGCGAATCGTTCTCTGCGTAGAGCCGCCAGATCAGAATATTGGTTTGTACATCATCAAAAGTAGCCGGCTTGTGCCGGTTGATGATTTCTTTGAGGGCTCTATTGCTTGCCAGCCAGTCTTCTTTGCCATCGGGCAGATCAATTTCCCATTGACGATTGATATCTTTTACAAGCAATTTAAAAATATTGGGTGATACTACCGTGGTGCACTGGCTGGGGTGAGCGGCAGCAAAGACCCGGTTAATCACTGAGTGCAGCACGCCAACAACCAGGCCCTGGGCTTTAAAAGCCATAAAGCTATCGATAACCTGACGGTGGATTTTCTCTGAGCAGTCAGAAAAAATTTGCCTGGTTAGGCTGCGAAACTCTTGTTGCAATTGTTCGAGCGCTCTCCGTGAGAGGGCTCCTGTCTTTATGGTGGCGACGCCATTGCTGCGGGTCCACCATAAGTCTTCCAGTAGTTTATCGGAAATAGTACCGGTTTCTCGCGCCTCCTGAATACGGGAAAGTAGATCTTTATAATCTGCTTCCCACTGGGCTTTCGATTCGAGAAAGGTGTTTCCGGCAGTGCCGAAAAGTGTAGCAACGGCGTTAGAGAGTTTGCTGGTGGTTTCCGTATCCATCTATATCATCCCTGTAGCTGGTTATTTTCTTGGTCTGGGCTGCCCCGGATTTCTAGCTGGCGTGCTCAATGCAAACAGCAGCGTTTAAATTTTTTACCGCTGCCACAGGGGCAGGGGTCGTTGCGGCCGGTTTTGGGGTCGGCTCGATGGGGGGCTGTTGCAGGCTCCGGGGCGCGCTGTTGCAGCCAGTAGTTGTGCAGGGCGCGGGCGGCGGGTTCTATTTGGGTAACGGTCTGCTGATACTCGGCCTTCGTCAAGCCCCCTAGGTAATCGAAATGTTCCTCGCGGGCGTGCAGGGCGATGGCTTGCAGTTGGGTGTCGAGTTCTGCGGGCAGGCTGGGCCATTGGCCCAGGTCCACACCCTGCATATAGCCGAAACACCATTCCCCAGGGAAGATAAAAGAGGGCTCGCCCTCTTTATTGGCCTCATTGAATAGGGCTTGGAACTCTTCGGGGGCTTCCGTTAGCACCATGGCATTACTGTTCATCAGCTGGAATAGCAGCGCCATAAAGCGCTGCATCTCCTCCTCGGACTCCCACTCCGGTTCGTTGCCAGGGCCGCCCCAGATTTCGGAGAACCAGCGGCTGGGGGGAATCATCTCCGGGCCGGACACCAGGGCGGTGAGAAAACCGTCCAGTTCGCAGATATCCAGCACCGAGTCGTCGTTGCCGTATTTGAGCAGCACGTCCTCAATAAATTCCAGATCGGCTTCACTGATGGGGGTATCGAGATCGAGGGTTTCACTAAATGTCATTGGACTTCCTCTACCTGGACCCGGCGCTTGCCGGTGAGCAGCTGCTGCATCAGAGCTTTTTTCTCCTGCTTTAGGCAGTCGAGTTTTTGTTGCAGGGTTTCGATTTCCCGATCGGCGCTGGATAGGGTTGCGGCGATTTTTTCTTGTTCTTCTAGGATTGGGATACGGATTCTTAAGTTCTTAATAATTGAGGCGTTGAGATTCGGTTGCCCACCCTGAACTAAATTTATGGCTTCAACCATTTTTCTCTCAAGCAAATGAAAGAAAAATGAGTTAGATATACCTGCCTTTAGGTTAATGGCCAGAATAGCTTGGTTTATTGTGGCACTCTCTAGAAGATTGATTGCTACTCTTCCAGCTGTCGCTCCGTACATAGCTACTAAAATTGTATTCTTAGTGATTGTTTTTGCTGAAGAATTCAATAAGCCTGCTTCAGTAATGAACTCACTTGTTGATGTTACGAATCGATCGTTTAATTTTCCTGAAGTAATCCATGGGATTGAGCCACCATAGTATTCATCCTTTTTTCTAGATGGGGTGCCACCAGAAAAGCAGTGAGAAATTTCTCCAATGGTAGTTGGTCGCCACTCCCCACTAAACCGAACCCCATTCTTATCCCGCAGGCGCTTTTTGCCGGTCAGAAGTTGCTGCATCAGGATCTTTTTCTGCTGGCGGCTGTTGGCGAGCAGTTTTTCGCTGGTGTCGATGGCCTTATCCCAGGTGGATAGGATTTGGGCGATTTTTTTTTGTTCGGAGAGCGGCGCACATAGTACTTTTACTTTCCTTAACTCCTCTAAGGAAATCTCCTTGAACGTGCTTCCTTTACTTAGTGCATTTATTCGATTCAGTAATTTTTCTGTCGCGAGCTGGTAGAAGTAAAATTTATTGGAATGTTCATTGGACACTGATATGCGAGCAGTGCCTTGAGTTAAATTGGCTTCAGGTAAATTCTGGGGCACGATAGCAGATTCGCCAATATTTCCACGAAGTGAAAATACAATATCCCCAGGGTGAACTGCAGACCGGCGATACTTATTGTGTATTTGGCTGCTGGTTCTCTGCAGCTCTGCTGGCTTTATTACGCCACGTACATCAGAGCTTTTAATATAGGGGACCCCATTAGGGTCATGTGGGCCAGCTTGAACAATGCCATATGATATTTTCTCTTTAACAATTTCTGCTAAAGCTTTTACTTCCCACCCCTTAGGCACCATAACCCAACTCCCGCAAATACTGCTCCATTTCCCCTTCCAGCTCGCTTAACTGGGCTTTTAGCTGCTGCCGCTCGGCGCGCACTGCCAGCAGGTCGATCTCCTCCTCCTCTTCGAAGGTATCCACATAGCGGGGGATATTTAGGTTGTAGTCGTTCTCCTGGATTTCCTTGTGGCTGGCCACATAGGCGTATTTGTCCAGGTCGGCGCCCTGGCGGTAGGTGGCCACCACTTTGTCGATATTGTCCTGGGTGAGCAGGTTCTGGTTTTTGCCGGCTTTAAATTCCCGCGAGGCGTCGATAAACATCACGCTGTCGTCCTGCTTGTCGCGGGCGAAGATCAGGATGGCGGCGGGGATGCCGGTGCCGTAAAAGAGTTTTTCCGGCAGGCCGATCACCGCGTCCAGCAGGTTTTCCTCGATCAGCTGCTTGCGGATCTTGCCCTCGGCGGCGCCCCGGAACAGCACGCCGTGGGGCACCACCACGCCCATGCGCCCGCTCTTGGGATTGAGGGTTTCGATCATATGCAGGATAAAGGCGTAGTCCCCCTTGGTTTTTGGCGGTACGCCGCGATGAAAGCGGCCGAAGGGGTCGTTGCCGGCTTCGTCGTGGCCCCATTTGTCCAGGGAGAAGGGCGGGTTGGCGGTGACGATATCAAACAGGTCCAGGTTGCCGTTTTTGTCCAGCAACTTGGGATTGCGAATGGTATCGCCCCATTCGATTTTGTGGTTGTCCTCGCCGTGCAGGAACATATTCATCTTGGCCAGGGACCAGGTAGAGCCGATGGCTTCCTGGCCGTAGAGTTCGTACTGCTTGCTGTTGTGGTGTTCCCGCACCTTGCGCCCGCACTTCATCAGCAGGGAGGCGGAGCCGCACGTAGGATCGCAGATACGGTCGCCGGGGCGGGGGTCGAGCAGTTCGGCGATCAGCTCGGATACCTCCGGCGGGGTGTAGAACTCGCCGGCCTTCTGGCCGCCGCTGGCGGCGAAGTTTTTGATCAGGTATTCGTAGCCGTTGCCGATCACATCCAGGTTGCCCACGCGGCTGGGGCGCAGGTTCAGCTCGGTTTTGGCGAAGTCTTCCAGCAGGTGGCGCAGGATGGTGTTCTTCTGCTTCTCCTCGCCCAGCTTATCGGTATTGAAGGAGATATCCTGGAACACGCTCTTGCCGGCGTCCTTGAGCTTGGTGCCGTTGGCTTCTTCGATGGCGTGCAGGGCCTGATCGATACGCTCGCCATTGCCGGGCTCGTGGCGGTGCTCGTACAGGGTGTAGAAGCTGGCACTGGGCGGCAGTACAAAGCGCTCGCTCTTCATCATCTCCTCGATCAGCTCCGGCTCGTTGCCGTAGGTTTCCACATACTCCTCGTAGTGGTCTTGCCACACATCGGAGATGTATTTGAGGAACAGCATGGTGAGGATAAAGTCTTTGTAGGTGTCGGCGCTGATGGTGCCGCGAAAGGTATCGCAGGCATTCCACAGGGCCTTGTTGATGCTGTCCTGGCTGATTTGTTCGGCGGCGCTATTGCTGCTCATGGGGTGCTTCTTGTCCTTTGTGTACTGCTGGGCGCTGGGGCCCGGTCGAATTCGGTTTGCGCTGGCATTGCTACAGGTGTTGTTACCCGGTTTTACGGTGCTATCTGTTTGGGTGGCTCGCTGGTCGGGCATGGTCGGGAATTGGTTGCCCGATGGTCCCGATGGTGTTGCAGCTTCCCAGACAAGGCCGGGCCAAACCCGCGTTGCGCTAAATGTTGGGGATGGTGATTCAGCTGCCGGATGGCGTCAAGGGTTGGGGGACAGCTTGTCTCTTTTGGGGAATTGGGCTGGTTGTTTATTGTTCAATGACAAGTGAGGTCAATAAGTGAGATGCAGCCTGATTTGAAGGGGCTGACCTGTCTGGTTGCCCCTTTTTAGAGAGAGGGTTTGTAGCTGCTACTGGTGCGCTGTGCAATATCAGCAGCTGTCGAAGAGTTCAAACCTGTCAGAGCTGAAATGCTCTCTTTAATTGGTTTTGGTAGATTCAACAATGATTGAGATAGGCATCCAGCCCAGATAATTGTGGGCATTTTCATAGTGGTCCATACCAACTTCCCAGGTGCGCGTAATAACACCATCAGAGCTGTTGGTGGATTTCCATATGACTCGGACGTAACCGCGAGAGGTTGCATCGGACTGCTCGGGCAAGCGTTCTTGGCAATTAATCCATTGGGGCAATTCTAAGTTGGGTACACCTTTGGCAGAGGGTGACAGATCTTGGCTCAATGGAAGTCTCCAGTTCGAATTTTTAAGAAATATATCAGTTTTTCTGCCTTTTTCTAGATTGTTTTTTTAGGTGTCCCAATTTTTTATTTTTAAAATTTATTCGAGTATTGCTTTTGGATTTATTTGTTGGTTTATGGTAATCGTTTTTTACTGTCAGTTTGAAAAAGTACATTATGCGTAACCATTTTTTGTTCGGTCTTTGGGGGTAGGCTTGATCAAACTAAAGTGGATACCTCTGATATTTAAGTTGTATTGAACTTTCAGCTCGATGGTTGGTTTGTTTTTTATTAAAGGAGAGTATTTATGCAGAAAAACTTGGGTGCAACAGTTTTAGGTTTTGTATTCTTCTTTGCTGCAATAAATTACGCTAACTCTGAAGATAATAAAGTTGGAGAGGTAAGCGTTCTCACTAGTCCTTTCGACTACTGCGCGGCGGTGGTAAATGATGACAACCCAGTTCAGCGCTTTGCCGGCCAAGCTATGCCGCAGGAAATCGTTGATGGCATTAGAAAAGCCGCCAATCTCGATGCAGAAGCACCTGAAGATTGGGTCGCGAGGGGGACCTATTGGCGATGTATGGATGGAAGTGTCTATGCCTGCTTTGTTGGGGCTAATCTCCCCTGTGATGAGAAAGCTGACACTAGTCGGGAGCCGAGTAGTGCAATGCTTTCATATTGCAAAGATAATCAAAGTTCCACGACCGTTCCTGCGGTAGTGGCTGGCCGTGCCTCTATGTATGAATGGCGCTGTAGGTCGGGTGCCCCGGAAATTATCAGGCAGATTTCTAAACCCGATGCCCGGGGCTTTTTGTCTAATTACTGGTATCGGTTAGGTAAGCCTACTTCTGTTGAATAGGGAAAGCCTACCTATAAGTTATCCCTGTCCTTCCATCTTTTCATTGTCCATGCGCTTGGCGAGTTTGTGGCCTTCGTCCGACTGCCCAATTTTCCAGTAACTGGAGATATAAATATGGGTTTTGGGGATTACTCTTTCCTGCTTAAAGAACTGCCGTAGGGTACGCATGCTGTCGAACTCACAGGCGGCCCATACGGAGGCCTGTCCATCGAGCCAGGTTAGTGCCTGTAATTTTTCCAGGAGTTTCTCGCCGGATGGAGTCGGATTGATAATCCATTGGATTTGCAGGTTCTCTGGGTGTTCCAGCTCCTGAATATCAGCTTCACTGGAGACCTCAATTAATGCGTATCCCTTTGCATCCTTGGATAGCTCCGCAAGGTTTACGCTGATGGCTGGCAGTGCAGTCATGTCCCCCAATAGTAAAAACCAGTCTGCCTCGGGATTGGTCATTTTTTTGGGGCCGGGGCCGCGGGTTAAGATCGTATCGCCAGGCTGTGTTTTAAGTGCCCAGCTTAGAGCGGGTCCTTCGTGTTCATGCAGGGCGAAGTCGATATCAATTTCAGATTCACGCTGGTGCCTGATGGTATAGCTTCGCAATAGCGGGCGCTCGCTTCCAGCTTGTGGAAACAGAAATTTGATATAAGCGCTTTCCTGGTTGGGGGCGAGAGTTTTTAGATCATCGCCACCGAGGGTGATGCGCAGCATATTTTCAGTAACTTGTGTCCTGCGAATAACGACCAATTCTCTGGTAACTTTCTCGGCCATAGGGTTTAGCTCCTTTCGTCAGGGGTGGAGTGCTCTTTCATATTGGCGACCATAACGCTGGCAATGCGGGCGAAGTTTTCTAGCTCTTCAGTACTCAAGTTGCGAGTCATTTGCCTGGCCACTTCAGCTTCTTGTTCGCTTACTTTTTCCAGCGTGCTTATTCCGTCTGTAGTTAGTGTCAAAAACTGGCTGCGCCGATCATTGGGGTTGTCGGTCTTTTCGATTAGCCCCGAGTGCACCAGGTCGTTTAGCACTCGTGTTACTTGGGCTTTGTCCAAATTCATCCGCTGGGCAATTGACCGGGCAGTACTCAGTGGAAATTTGAAGACACCTTTGAGTACCCGTATATGGCTCACCGGCAAGCCAATTTGCTGCTCCTGTATACCAGCTCGCAAACGCCGTTTGTAGGCGTGAATAAGCTGGTGGAGGGATTCATTGATTGCGGTATCGTTCATGGCGCCATGCTAACTGGTTGATAGTGTCAACTTTATTGATATTGGTTGACTCTGTCAACCATATGGAGGTTGCCAAGTTTCTGATTTGCTGCGTATTGGTAATCTGCTCAGTAATGAAAGAGGCAAGGTGGCACTTGTTGAGAGGTGTTAGCTCTGGCAGAGAATGCTCCTTTTAGTTTCTAAGATAACACGTGAGTAGCTCATGGTGTGCCACTGATCCCACTTCTGCCTTACGAATTTATTTTATTGCTAAGTTGAGTATTTTTACTTGTTTTCAGGTTGGCAGAACTTTTAATAGCTGCTTCTTTTTATTGTGCCTGGGCATATCCTTAGGTGCCTTCTTGGCTAATCATTGAGTAGGTATAGTGTTTAATTAATTGGGTGTATTTTGTGTTTTTCTATCTTCTGTTTTTTCGAACTATATCCACAACAAATGAAAGGCTATAAGTCTCCGTTAGCCCAAAAAATCTGGTTGTTATTTGCTGGTTGTTTTGTGCCAAATTAAAAGTGGCTGGATTTTCGGGCGGCTGGTATTTTGCTTGATGTAAATCAATATTTTTTGGTGTATTTGTGTCACGGTCGTGCTTGCGGGAGTTGACGAAAGTGCAGGGGTGTATCTTGCGAGTATGCTGTTGTCAGCCCCTCTAATTTATCGGCGTCCTTAAATTTACCTGATTCTCTTGTTTTAAATTATAAGTGCAGGGGTATATTTCGCCTATGGTTACCATTCTTCGTTTTTCGCTTTATTAGTATCGGAATCTCAATATTGCTTCGGATTGAAAGATCCGTAATGGTTTTGGGGTGCGATTTAGTTTATCTAAGTTCCTATTCTGCCGTGTGATATTTTGATGTGGCGTAACGGTATGGGTGTGAATGACTGGTTTTTGTGCTTCATGGTTTCGATTGATCGGAGCAATTGGTTAGATCTTTCAGTGTGAGTGTATGTATTCCACGTATGTTCTTACGACTCATCGTTCTGCTGGCAGGATGTTTGCTCTCGTAGGTTTTTAATTTGCGTGAATATGGAGGTTTTCTACGCTAATTTCGACCAAGTCATCATTGATGGGTATTTACCTGAATTGCCGATGCTTTCATGCTGATTTCGGGCTTTAGGATTCAATTCTATATCGGGAAGTCAAAATACTACGGGCAAGAAGTTTGGAGATGATAAAATGAATATAGGTAAGGTGTTAAAGTATAGAAGTTTAAGATTGGCTGCCCTTGTTGTAGTGGGAATGGCTTGGGGGATGGGGACGCCAACTCTAGCGGAAACGGATGTGGAGCTTCCGGTAGAGCATGCAACACTTACTGCGGCTCCCCTTGTTCCACCTCCAATTACTCGAGATCACCCGGCCAAAGTTATTGTCACCCTTGAAACTATAGAAAAGGTCGGACGCTTGAGTGACGGCGTTGATTATACATTTTGGACATTTGGAGGTCAGGTACCAGGCAGTTTTATCCGCATCAGAGAAGGGGATCACGTTGAGTTTAATCTGAATAATCACCCTTCGAGTAAGATGCCCCATAACATTGATTTACACGCGGTTACCGGTCCGGGGGTGGTGCGACTTCTTCCTTTACCGCTCCAGGTCATTCCTCACGCTTTTCATTTAAGGCGCTTAATCCAGGTTTATATGTCTATCATTGTGCTACGGCACCGGTAGGAATGCATATTGCCAATGGTATGTATGGGTTAATTCTTGTTGAACCTAAAGAGGGTTTACCTCCGGTCGATAAAGAATATTACATAATGCAAAGTGAATTTTATACGAAAGGAAAGTATGGAGAAGAGGGCCTACAGCCCTTTGATATGGCAAAAGCGCTTTCTGAAACACCTGATTATGTTGTATTCAACGGGGCTGTAGGAGCAATAGCGGGTGATGATTCGATACGTGCCGAGGTTGGTGAATCTGTTCGCATATTTGTTGGGAATGGAGGGCCCAATCTGGTTTCTTCGTTTCACGTAATTGGGGAGATTTTTGATAAGGTTTATGTTGAGGGCGGTGATATGGTAAATCACCATGTGCAATCAACACTTATTCCAGCCGGGGGTTCTGCGATCGTAGAGTTTCTGGTGGATGTTCCGGGTACATTCATATTGGTTGATCATTCAATATTCCGTGCATTCAATAAGGGTGCTCTGGGAATGTTAAAAATTGATGGTAGCGAAGATCTGGCTATTTATTCAGGCAAGCAAAAGGATAGTGTCTATCTTCCAGAGGGGGAGGCATTCAGAGTATTGCTGATGTCAGCGCAGTATCTGTCAAGGCTAAAACCAAAGAAGAGCGCATACTGTTTGGTGAGCGTACTTATGCACAAAATTGCATGGCCTGTCACCAGTCAAGTGGCCAGGGTATTCCCGGTGCTTTTCCACCGCTGGCAGGATCTGACTATTTACTTTCAAAACCCGACCGCTCAATTGATGTCCTACTTCATGGGCTTTCAGGGGAAATTGTGGTTAGCGGTCAGACTTACAATGGTGTAATGCCTGCAGTGCAGCTATCTGATGAAAGTATTGCCAATGTTTTGACTTATGTGTTGAACAGCTGGGGCAATAATGGCGGTGAAATACTGCCTGAGCAAGTTATTGAAAGACGTACTCACTAAGACTTTTGCGAGATTCATAAAATGGTTGTTAGGTGCATGGTGAATACTGCTCTATTAGTCTGTTTCTTACTGATGTGCCTACCATTTGCCGCGCAAAGTGCTTCTACAAGTCAGTCGCTCGATGATAAGAGTAAAGGTGAAATGGTCTATATAGCTGGAGGGAGCTATAGACCGTTTTTAAAAGATGTAACTGACTCTTTGGTTGTCGGGCCTTTTTTGCTTGATCGCTATGCGGTAACAAACTCTCAATACTATTTATTTACTCTAAAGAACCCCAAGTGGAGTAAAAAAAATATCAAGCCCGTGTTCAGTGATGGGAATTATTTGCGCCAAATGAATTCTTTGAGTATGAATGATCTGGCTGATGTGCCTGTGACCAATGTTTCCTGGTTTTCTGCGCGGGCTTATTGTAAATCCTTGGGTAAGCGTCTGCCGTCACTTGATGAGTGGGAGTATGTTGCACGTGCAAGTGACGATAAGGTGAATGGTCAGGATGACCCAGAATACCGTCAGCAAATCCTTGAATGGTACTCAAGGCCTGCAAATGAATTGTTGCCTAACGTAAAAGATACTCCTGCGAATTATTGGGGGGTACATGGGATGCATGGGATTGTCTGGGAACTGGTCAATGATTTTAATACTGCGTTAGTTACAGGGGAGTCTCGAGGAGATTCACAGTTGGAACAGTCACTATTTTGCGGTTCTGGATCAGTTTCTTCTGTCGATCCCGGCGATTATGCGGCGTTTATGCGTTATGCCTTACGTAGCAGTTATCAAGCTACATATACGATGCGCTCTCTTGGATTTCGTTGTGCGAAAGATGTTAATTAAATTGTAGTCTTCATAGTGTTTCCGATATGAATGGAAGTGAGGTTAATTTCGGTTCCTATAAATCATAATATTTATGATGTTGCGTGTGATTGAGAATGTCGGGAATAAGTCGTGCTAATTCTGGAGGTTGAAATGAGTCAGCTAAGTATTTTTGGCAGGACTGCCATATTTATTTTTGTGCCGGAGTGGCCGAAGCTTGAGTCGGTTGATTGGGCAAGTTGTAAAATCAAGGGGGAATAACCCGTGGTGTAGAAAGGTTACTTTTATTTTTTTGATAACACTCTTGCCTGTAGCTTCAGCTTGGTCCCAGTCGAAGCTTCCTGACGATTCTGTTTATCATGTGGCATCCAATTGGTTGGATCAAAATAGTAGAACAATCAATATCTCCGATTTGCAAGGCAAAGTACAGGTTATATCTTTTGTATATACCTATTGTGAGCACAGTTGTCCGGTTATTCTCGCCAATTTGAGGCAGATTGAGAAGAGTATTTCTAATGTCGATAAGTTGAATACGCAGTTTCTACTTGTTTCTCTTGATCCAGGACGTGATAGTCCCCAACAGTTGAAGCAATATATGCAGGATAAGGGTTTAAGTGAATGTCGGTGGATGATGTTAAACGGTAATCCTGAAGATGTGCTTGAGCTTTCTGCATTGCTGGGTGTGCGTTATAAGCCCATGAATAATGATAAAAAAGATATTGCACATTCTAATATGATTACTGTGCTAAACCAGCAGGGAGAAATCAGCTATCAAATGAAGGGCGTAAATGAGGGTGTTGACGACGTGGTTTCTGCAATTTCTAAAGTGGTTTTAGCAAGCTCAGGAGAAGTGGATGAGCAAGTAAATAACGATTGTTCTGAAGAGTCAGTGGATTGACATAGCACAAGAACCGTAGTGGATGATTAGCTGTGTTTTCTGCTGCTCATAAATATTGGTGGTTCAGGGAGGAAAGTTACCAAGTTAATTTAAGTGTCGTCAGCGGAGGTTGGTTGTGGATCAAAGATTGGGGATCAATCAGCCATCTTAAATTGAGTCATTGCGAATGACAGAGCAAGTCTTAATTTAATTGCGCATACTCGCAGTGATTAATAATCCCTGAGAGGGGAAAAGTTATGAATAAACACAAGCTAACTGTTATTGCACTGTTTATTGTGCTAACTGCTTCATTCACTGTGTTATTGAGTTTGGGGAGCGATATCTATAGGGAGAAACCTCCGATTCCTGTGGCATATGTCGATTCAGGGGGGCAGATTGTTTTTAGCCGGGAGGATATAGAGCGAGGGCAGCTAGTATGGCGCTCTATGGGGGGGCACCAGTTAGGATCGGTATGGGGGCATGGTTCCTATGTTGCTCCTGACTGGACAGCAGATTGGCTACATAAAGAGGCGCAGGCTTGGTTGGACATTACAGCGCAGCGACGCTATGGAGAAAACTTTTCTGACCTTAGCCCCGAGATTCAGGCGGGATTGGAATTGCGTCTTCGTAAGGATATGCGTCAAAACACTGCGAATATATCCGCTACGGGAGAGACCTCTGTCTCGCTGTCGACGACTCGTATTCAGGCAATTGAAAAAGTGAGTCAACACTACATCTCGCTTTTTGGCAGCGATCCTGAGAAGACCGCATTGCGTGAGCAGTACGCTATGAAGGAAGACACAGTGCCTTTACTTGAGCGCCGTAAACAGCTTAGCGCATTTTTTTCTGGGGAGCATGGGCGGCCATTACTGAGAGACCTGGGCAGAAATATACATATACTAATAATTGGCCTTTTGACCGGCAACTTGGTAATACACCGACACCTAGCAATATTATTTGGTCAATACTTAGTATTGTTACCTTATTAGCCGGAATTGGTGCTCTGGTGTGGCATCATGCCAGTGGCAGGCATGAGTCTTTGCCTGTACCCGATAAGCAAGACCCATTATTTTTTACCAAGCCCACCAGGTCGCAGAAAGCCGTTGCCAAATATTTCGCTACCGCAATTGCACTATTTTTACTACAGATTTTTATGGGGGGAATTACTGCACATTATGCCGTAGAAGGGCAAAATTTCTATGGTATTCCCCTGTCCGAAATGTTGCCTTACTCGGTTGTCCGTACTTGGCATACCCAGCTAGGTGTATTTTGGATTGCGACGACTTGGCTTGCTACCGGTTTGTATATTGCACCGGCCCTTTCGGGACATGAATCTAAATATCAGTACCTGGGTGTTAATCTGCTTTGGATCGCTTTAGTCGTGGTTGTTGTTGGGTCCATGGCCGGTGAATGGTTGGGAATTCAGCAATATTTTGACCTGGACACGAATTTCCTGTTGGGGCACCAGGGATATGAGTACATCGACCTCGGTCGAATATGGCAGCTATTGCTATTGTCGGGGCTGGTAATCTGGCTGTTGTTGGTAACAGCAGCGATTAAACCGGCATTTGCCACGCAAATTGAAATAAGGCCAGTAATGTGGGTCCTCTATGGTTCTTGCGTTGCTATCGGGCTCTTTTATGGTGCCGGCCTCTTTGCTGGGAAGCATACTAATCTAGCAGTTGCTGAATACTGGCGCTGGTGGGTAATTCACTTATGGGTTGAAAGCTTTTTTGAAACTTTTGCAACTTCGGTGATCGCACTTATGCTTGTGCGGCTTGGGCTTATACGAGCCAGCAGCGCCAATGGTGCTGTGCTGTCGGCCACGGTGATATTCCTTAGCGGCGGCCTTATTGGAACGTTACACCATATCTACTTCACTGGAGTTCCGACCTCTGTTATAGCTTGGGGGGCCATCTTCTCGGCACTGGAAGTGGTTCCACTGGCACTCATTGGCTTCGAGGCTATTCAAAGTTATCGCATGCACAATGCTGTCCCTTGGATGGCGCGGTACAAATGGGCCATTCTCTTTTTCGTAGCTACAGCTTTTTGGAATTTGGTTGGTGCGGGCATTCTAGGATTTTTAATCAACCCCCCGATCTCGCTTTACTTTGTACAAGGGCTAAATACTACCGCAACTCATAGTCATGGAGCCTTGATGGGTGTCTACGGAATGCTGGGTATCGGATTAATGCTATTCTGTTTGCGGGGCCTGAATACCAATTTGGCCTGGAATGGCGTGTATCTAAAGGGCGCATTCTGGATGCTTAACCTGGGCCTGGCTGCAATGCTATTTATGTCGCTGCTGCCTATTGGTCTAACCCAGTTCTTTGCTGTCCTAGAGAATGGTTATTGGTATGGTCGCTCCCCGGAGGTTATTCATAGTCCCTTAGTGGAGAGCTTGGTGTGGATGCGTGTTCCAGGGGATGTTATTTTTGCTATCGGTGGCTTTCTACTGGGGTTATTCCTTATCGATTTACTGAAGAAATCTCTGCTTGATAAGCCTAAAGCTCCTGCTGTGGAGGGGTTAGCAGAGAAAGCCTCCCTTTAGGCCGTTAAAGCTTTGGGAAGACTGGCACACGAGGTTGCTCTCCAGAATTTCCAGGGTGCTACGGGAAGGTGATTCCCTCCCGTAGCACCGGTAGCTGATGGTTACCAAGTTAAGCTGATATCGGTTCCATCAAACTTTACATCTGAATCGTACACATACTTCAAGGTACCTTTCCAGAAGGAGCCGTGCCATTCCCAGTCGGCATCGTAACTGACTTCATTGAGCACCTTCTGTCTAAAAGCATCAAAGCTCCCGTAGCGCTCTTCACTTCCCATAATGACGACCCAGGTCTGCTCGTTCCAATCACAGGTCACAGTGTTGGAGTCACCGTTGCCACAGGGGTAGCGGACGGCAACGTATCCATCATCTTCCCTACCAAACTTCCAGTTACCGCTGCGGGACTCCTCCTCGAACTCTTCGGGCCACTGTAGAGCGACATCGGAGCCGCCGGAGTGAAACAATTCTATCTCCGGGTAGGGGTTGTATTGGATCACGGCAACATTGTTTACCTGCTTTATCTTAGGTAGGTGGTCATTTTGCATGGTGCTATTGCCGTCGCCGACTTTTGCCCAGATAGATTGGGAACCGGTGGTGGCTATCCAGGGGGTTTGCTGGTAGCCCTGGCGGCCTCCCCAATAATTCTGGATGGAGTGCATCATGACTCCACCATCTTTGTATATGGAGAAGTTAGCCGAGGAGAGGACAGAGCTGCGGCTGAATACAGCCCCCGCCTTGGCGGCCGCAGGGGCGGCTGCTTCCGATAGTCCCAGGAACTGGTCAAATGCTTTGAGCCCCTCATAACCTTCGAGTTGGTATTTGCTGGCGAACCAGGCGGTATCCGCTGCGACATCGGGGTGGAAGTAGGCTCCCTGGCTCCAATAGAAGGGTACGCGCTCTTCCCGGGGGAAGTCTGCATAGATCTCGTTTCTGGCATCCCCCAGCGAATGGCCGACTGAATAATTTATGTTGAGATCTTTACCGAAATATTCGAAAACTTCATCGGTGATTTCCAAACCGGATGTGGCGAGCATTACACCGGCGGGACTGGGGGTGCGTACTGACTCTTTGCCCAGGCCTGTCAGGAGGTAGATAATCCGGTTGATATTCCCTCCGGACCCATTGCGGCGGTAGCCGTCATTACTGCGCCCGGCTGCGGCGAAGTTGATCCCCTGGTCGTTGGTCACTAATAAAATATCTTGCAGCAAGCGATGAGCAGCGCCGATTGCAAGTTCACGGATCTCCTCATCTTCTGCAAAGTCTACAAGGTTTAGCAGTGCCGAGAGGGTATAGGGGTAGTAAACAGGGGAGTAAAACTCATAGTAGCCATATTGGTTCTTCACTTCCAGATAACGCTTTAGGCGCTTATAAGTTCTGTCGTCCTCAAATGCCCCATATTTCTCCTGGAGGAGATATTGGGCAGAGGTGTACATGATCATATGGTTTTCTGAAGCAAAGACATGGTCACCCATCCCGCCTTCTTTAAACCAGAAGTGATAGCCGTCGAGTGCGGCAAAGAGTTCGTCTTTGATTTCGGGGCGGAAGAATAAGATGCGGATTAGGCGAGTGAGAGTGAAGTCAGAATTTTTCTTGCCGCCGTTGCGGAGTACATCCAGGTTCTTATTTAGCGCATCCCAGTTGAGATCATCACCGGTGTATGCCTGAAGTGCGACGGCAGTATCGTTGGTGGAGGTGACTCCTTCCTCAATATATTGCAGCTGCCTGTCAATATAGGCGCTCTCATCAAAGGACTGGGCTTGAGACGTCGCTGACTGGATCGCCAATCCTAATAAAATCGGGTACAGCACTCCTGCTGATGGCACTTTCATAAGTACTAGTTCCTTTTTGGTTTTAATTGATTTATAAAATAAATACAGGCGTACCACTTATCTATTAAATAAATTTGGCGCTTGAGAAGCTAGTTATTTTCTTTCGGGATTAGTTGCAAAAACGATCAGCGGATATTGCTGGTTCTCAAATTGAAAATATTTTTTAAGTAGTCATTCTTGAGAAGTAGGGGGCTAGTACTTTATCTAATTTTTCTGGCGTTTCTGCTGTGTCTAATTGGTACGCAGACGTACTCAAGATAAATCTGGTTTATGCTTTGTATTGTTGGGTAGGTAAAGTAGAAAAGTTACTCTGTCATCTCGGGTGGGGCTGTGATTCGTGCGCGAGGTTATTTTCCGTTGAGTGACGATGGTTCTTCTATATTGTGGTGTGATTCGCGAGTAAATATTGCAGTGGTCCTACAACTCTAGGAGAGGGAGATGAAAAACCTACTGATATTCTTCGCAGCCGGAAGTCTTGGTGCTTTGGCAAACAGTATTGCGGTGTGGCTATTTGGCCAGTTGGGGATTAATGCCGCTTTTGGCGTATCAATTGCTCCTCCTCTATCTCCTGAGTGGCTTTATCCTCGTATTGTTTGGGGTGGCTTGTGGGGACTGCTATTTATTCTTCCGTTCTGGTCATCAAAGTTACTTGTAAAAGGAGCTCTTCTTAGTTTGTTTCCCTCTGCATTTCAATTGTTTGTAGTTTTCCCTGTGATGGCTGGGAAGGGTGTTGCCGGATTTGAGTTGGGAGTCTTAACACCAGTCCTGGTATTGTTTTTCAATTGGATTTGGGGTGTTGTTACTGCCCTAATTATTAAGGCTGCTCGGTAATAGGGTGTTAACTTTGTGGTGGTAGGCTTGGCGCTATAGAAATGTTGGCCGTTGTTACTTTTGGGGCAGTTTGACCTCGCTATATCGCTTTTCTCCTGCAAGCTATCGATCTTATGTCAAGGTTGTACGTTACTCATGTAATCTATCTATTTCGTAACAAAGTTATTCGAATGGGGAAGTTGAACGTGGGAAAAACGGCAAAAATCTGTAGCCTTATCTGTTCTATGATAATTCTTGTGATGGGCTTTATTGCAACTTCACAAGCAGCTGAGACTAAGCGGATACTAATCGTTGCTTCTAATCTTCAGGATATGGGTGATCCGGAGAAACACGATGCAAGAAATAATTTGTGGGAGTACGCTCCGCCTTACCATATTTTTGTTTCTCATGGGTATGACGTGGACTTTGTTTCGCCAACAGGTGGCGTGGTCCCGTTTATGATGGATCCACTGGGAATTAGTAGTTACACCATCAAACATGAAGGTTTTTTAGAGCGGGCTAATAGTTCACTAAAGCCTGAGCAAGTAGTTATAGAGAATTATGCAGCTGTTTATATCGGTGGAGGCTATGGAACCTTATTTGATGTGGCATCTAATCGTGAGCTGCTAAATATTATGGGTGGGATTTACCAGAAAGGGGGAGTTGTGGGCAGCTGTGGCCATGGGGCAGGTGCGTTTGCAGATGTGAAACTGAAAGATGGCCATTATATGGTAAAGGGCAAGAAGGTTGCCGGTTTCCCAGACTCTACAGAAAAAGAGAAGTCTTGGGCTAAGCAGGGTACTTTATTACCGTTCTTGGTAGAGGAACGCCTTCGAGAGAATGGAGCCATTATTATTAATAAGGGTAATGTTGCTGATAAGCATGATGTAATATCTGATCAGCGTATAGTTTCTACAATGTTTTTACCTTCTTCTGCGCTGGTTGCAAAAGAAATGCTGGGTTTAATCGAGAGCAACTAAATTGCTCCAGTACTTTATTGTGTATTTGCTCTATCGTTAGGCAGTCATTCTGCGGGTCAAGCTCTAACGAGTTTGGCTTCAATGCGACCAATCTCTACCTGTTAGTCTAAATATGCTATAACGCGGGTAACTAACTCGGGATCACTCGATCGCCCTGTAGCTAAATCTTGCCTCTGCATATTTATCTACCATTCTTTCTAAAGGGAACTGGAATCGGCGGCAGTGAATATGCGTCCATTTATTGTATTAATAATATCGGTAACTTTGGGGAAGCTAGCCTATGTGTTTAGCCCCTCTCTGGGGAACAATGTAATAGTGGCCTTATTGGCTCTATTGGGTGCAGTTCCCTATTTGTTAATGCCGATTAGATCCGAGTTTTTCAAGGCGCAAATTCTTCAATGGGCTAAACAGAATGATATTGGCGTTTTGAGACTCGAGAGCAGGGGGTTTTCCAAAGGACGATTGTTTTGGCGTGTATCTGATGCGCAAAGCGTCTTCTGTGTTACCTCAAGAGAAGCCACTTACTGGGTGGCCTGCGGCTCATGGCTGCTGGGTTCTTATAGTCGGAAGCTAATCATATATAAAGAGGTTGGGGGTGCCTTGGATTTGATTGCAGCATTTGACGGAGATAGTTGCCAGGCTGAGTGATTCTGATCAGTGCTTACTGGACTAGAAGGTTTGATTTGATATCAGCAATGTGAATATAAATGTATTTTTGTTTGCGATTCATTATAAGAAGCAACCTATCTCGACAATTCTGTAAAGGATTCCCTGGCTGACGAGCAGACAGTTGCTGATCTAAAGCAGGATATCAAGAATTTACAGGCAGATATTAAACCCCTGAATGCCAGCATCGTTGCGCTGGGTATTGCTGATGCCACTGCTATCTCTCTGGGCACGGTTGCTTCTATCGTGGCTTTTCCGGAGGGCTTGTTGACCTGGTTTGTGATAGGGCCGGCGGTTGCAGCAAAAATTGCTGCCGATCAAAAGAGTATTCAGGATAAACAGGCAGAGATGGACCTGATCACTGCTGATGTATCCACTTTACAAATACTGTCTCAGAGCTTTGGGCAGCTAGCAGAAGAAACCCAGCAAGTTGAAGATTATTTACAGGTCGTATTGCAAGAGTGGCAAACACTTGAAAGTAATGTTTCCGGTGCGATAAGTGATATTCAAACTGCGATCTCTGATGAAGAGGGGGCAAACTATACAGCAGTTATTATTGACCTCAGTGAGGCGGTGGTCGAGTGGAATATGCTTATTTCCAAATGGGAAGCCTTTTTATTGAGCTCAACGTGAACAATGCAGATTTGAAATTTGGGATGAGTTCAGAACAGGTTAAATCTGATTTTTCTGCTGGAAGCACTGTTGGTGTGAATCAATATTATAATACTCTATAAGAAGTATTTTTTAGTTTTACTGAAGGCTTACCTAAAAGGTAAGCCTTTTTTGGCTTTTGATAGGGGGTACGGGTTCGCTTTCTAAGGTGGTTACAGAATGGCCATCGATTTTTATCTGGGGCTCACGCCATTTCTATGGGCACATTTCAAATCGTGTATTTGTAAGCGATTCTAAATTGTTCATCTAATGTTTTTGAAAGCGCTGAACTGAGATACTATAGTCGCACTTCTGCAGCCCCTGAAAGCGTACAAGCCACATGAGTGATATTTATAAAGCCCCTAAAAGTGAATTAAATACAAGTAAGTACCACTCTTTGATTGAGAGGTTACTGAAAGAACAGAGTATGCCCCTCGCG
This sequence comes from Microbulbifer sp. VAAF005, assembly GCF_030012985.1. Lineage (NCBI taxonomy): Bacteria > Pseudomonadati > Pseudomonadota > Gammaproteobacteria > Cellvibrionales > Microbulbiferaceae > Microbulbifer > Microbulbifer sp. VAAF005. Next base: position 5,327,473 of record NZ_CP120233.1, read on the forward strand.
ATATTTGCGGTGTTGTTAGGTACTTTGGGTACGCTCGTTTTGCTCTCATTTGCCCGCGGTATTATCCCTTTGTATGTTTATGTGATCCCTGGATTTATTGCCGGCATCCTCGTTAAGTTTATGGGGCGGCCTGTTACAGCATCCTACCGTGTGATTCCTGGGTTATTGAGTGGGGTGATCGTCTCTATCTGGGTGAGCTTAGGGGGGATTTCTATTTATACATTTTTACTTCCACTACTAAACATCTTGTGTTGCTTGGCTGTGTCAAGGCGCCGATTAAACTATGAGGAGGAGAAAGCGTTGTATAAGTATCGGCATGGATTGGTAAAGTTGTGATAATGATTATCTCAGCTTGGTTGTTTAGAGGTCGTATTTAGTTCTATAAGTACGACCTCTTCAAAGGCTCTGGAGGCCGAAACTACTCCTTGTAACGAATGTCAGTAATATAAAAAGTCTGCCACTTTTCCCCCTGGCGGATATCCACTTCATCATCGAGCTTGCGCCCTAATAAGGCACGGGCAACGGGGGAGTCCATGGATATCAAGCCTGCTTTTACATCGAATTCATCGGGTCCCACAATGCGGTAGCAAACACTCTCACCCTCATCATCTTCAAGCGTTACCCAGGCTCCAAAAAAACCTTTTCTTTATCGTCCGGTATTCGATCTACAACAGTAATCTCTTCGAGGCGCTTAGTGAGAAAACGCACGCGGCTGTCGATTTCCCGCAGTCTTTTTTTACCGTAGATATAGTCTGCGTTTTCCGAGCGATCTCCCAGCTTGGCGGCGTCGCTAACTGCCTGGGTTACCCGAGGGCGCTCCTCCTCCCAGAGGCGCTTAACTTCGGCGCGCATACGCTGCGCGCCCTCTGCGGTGATGTAGCGGGAGCCGCGTGGACGCGGCGGTCTCCATCTTCCCATAGTATTTTTTTAACTCTTTTTAATTCAATATTATTTAATTATAGGTTTTCGATGGTAATTCCCGGGCCGGGTTCCGCGAGCGGGAAATTAAATATGCGGCTGTAGAATTCAAGCTCTCCTTCCAGGGCCAACTTGATACTGTCGCCACTGCGGAACCCATGCCCCTCATTGGCAAATGTAATATAGGACACCGGAATACCTCGCTCCCTCAGGGCACCCACCATGGTTTCGGCTTGGTTGGGTGGCACTACCTTGTCCTCCATGCCCTGGAAGAAAATCACGGGGCAATTCAGCTTTTCCACATCGTTAATGGGGGAGCGCTGAAGGTAGACTTTTTCTGCGGAAGGCCAGGGCCCTACCAGTTTATCTAGGTAGCGGGACTCAAACTTGTGGGTGTCTTTGGCGAGGCTGCTCAACTCTCCAATTCCATAATGGCTGGCTCCCGCTTTAAAGGTATCGTGGTAGGTCAACGCTGCCAGGACTGTGTAACCGCCAGCACTACCACCTTTGATCAGCAGGCGATTGGGGTCGGCGAGCCCATCTTCTACCAGGTATTCTGCACCAGCGCAGACATCTTCCACGTCATAGATGCCCCATTTATCGGCGAGGCGGTCCCGATACTCGCGGCCATAGCCGGTACTGCCGGAGTAGTTTACGTCAAGAATGGCGAATCCCCGGCTTGTCCAGTATTGAACTTTCAGGCTGAGGCCTGCTGATGTAGCGCCGGTGGGGCCCCCATGACTAAATACAATCAGCGGTGGCTTATCGTCACTAGGTGCTTGGAAGTTGGGGTTGTGGGGTGGGTAATAAAACCCGTGTACCGCACGATCATCCACTTGGAAAGTGACGGCTTGAGCGATGGAGAACAAATCGGTTGGCAGCGAGCTCCTATTGCTACTGGCAATCTGTTCCGTTTTACCCGTCTTCTGGTTAAAGCTAATAACAGCGGGAAAGCTCTCTGCACCTGCGGCAATCATCACCCCGCTGCCATTTTCACAGTGCAGGCAATCGATATCACAATAAGGCTGCGGAAGAGTTTGATGCTCTCCACTCTTTATATCGACCTTGCCAAGGTGCCAAGTGCCATTCTGGGTGTAAGTACAGAGGATTTCCGTGGAGCTAATGAAGCCGTAAGTGGACATCCCAAATACCCACTGCGGAGTGGCAAATTCTGCTTCTTTTTTCCACAAGGATTCGCTTTGTCCCAGCCTATATAGGTTCCACCAGTTGTTGCGATCGGAGACATAGCAGAGTTCGCCTTCAGGAGACCACTGAGGCTGAAAGACGGATTCATTCTCACCGCCTGCTACTTGGGTAACTTCACCGATATCCCCCGCCTGATCGAGTTTGGCGATACAGAGCTCTGTCGCGTCCCAGGGGAGGTTAGGGTGGTGCCAGCGCAGAAATGCGAGTCGATCACCGGCCGGATTCAGGGTTGGGTTCGAATAAAAGTCTGCCCCTTCTTGAAGGATTATCGGTGGATTAGCCAGTGGATTGTCTAGATCTACAGCGATAATGCGTGCACGGGGCTCCTCGCCCTGCTGGTGGCCACTGGTATCCTCCTCGACACAAATTAATCGATTTCTCAGGGGATCGATAATCAGATCGGCGTAGCGGGAGCTATTTTCTGCAGTGATTGCTTCGGGGATCGCATTGTCGAGCTTCATACGATAAATGCGCTGATCTTCTGCCAGTACAAAATAGACGGTGTCACCGTATACAAGATAACTGCCGCCTCCGTATTCATGGGCTTTGGTACGTACGGCGATTGGGGCGGGGGTGAGATCTCTGCGCCCACTCTTTGGGCAATATTGCACCAGTACATTCCTGCCTTTTTCAGACGGGCGGGACTCCAGCCAGTAATAGCGGCCATCTACTAAATTGGCTTCTGCCAGGCGAACGCTGCCCTCCACGAGAAGTTCTGCGTTGACTGCAGATTTCCAGCTGCCGTAAGGGGCGATGGTTGGAGTGATAGTCTCGCTCATGAGGTACTTACTTCCTTATTGGGTTATTTCGCATTCTGCCGAGATGAATCCGGGGAAACAAGGTGCCTTGGCGGGGTCCCTATGATAGTCTCGTAAAACCAAGCAAGCGCTTGGTGCTGTATTTTGTCGATGCACTATCCAGAATCAGCTCTTCCACTCGCCCTGGTCCTCTTACGATCAGTTGGTGTTGTAGGAGCGACGCGCACACGCTGGATAGCCCTGTAAACAGCGGCCTTAACAAAGATAATTCAGGAGAGCCAGCGATGTCTGATGAAGTGGTGATTACTTGCGCCCTAACCGGAGTGCTTACCAACCCCCAGCAGCACCCGGTCCCGGTAACCCCCAAGGAAATGGCGGAGTCCGCCCGTGAAGCCTACGATGCGGGGGCTTCCGTTATGCATGTTCATTTCCGCGCGCAAGAGGAAAACAAAGGCCATTTACCCACCTGGGACCCGCAAATAGCCTTGGAAATTGCCGATGCAATTCGCGATAAATGCCCTGGCGTTATTCTAAATTTTTCAACTGGCACTATCGGACGGGATCAGCAAGGTCCTTTGAGTTGTGTGCGTGCCGGTAAGCCGGAAATTGCCGCCTGTAATGCGGGAAGCCTGAACTATTTAAAGGCGCGATCCAACGGCACCTGGGCTTGGCCACCCATGGTATTTGATAACCCAGTCGATAAGGTAGAAGAGCTGTTGGCAGTTTGTCGGGAGACCGGTACCCGCCCGGAATTTGAGTGCTTTGATATCGGTATCGTTCGCTCTGTGGGAATGTATGCGGATGTAGGGATGGTGGATGTGCCCAACTACAACCTGGTGATGGGAGTGGCTTCAGGTATGCCTGCCGATCCCGATTTGCTGGAAATTATTCCAAAATATATGAAGCCCGGCAGCTTATGGCAGAGCACAGTGATCGGCCGTGAGGAAATCTGGCCGGTGCATCGCAAGACTGCAGAATTGGGCGGCCATTTGCGTACTGGAGTTGAAGATACCTTTTACTTGCCCAGCGGTGCACGCGCTTCAGGCAATGGCCAGTTGATTGAGGCGTTGGCGGGGGTGGCGGAGGAGTGTGGCCGTAAAGTGGTGTCGCCGGATCGGGCGCGGGAGATTTTTTGTTAAAGGTGGTTTTGTCTTTATTGGGACGCCCGGGATTTTAGATGAGCTATTTTTTGATTTATTTATATGTATGATTAGAGCTTCCCAAAGCTTTATTCTCTGAGGCGTTTGTGAATAATTTCGTGACCCCTCTGAATTTCAGGGTGATTTGCAATTAAGGGGCGGCGTCGCAGGAATATCTAACCCTTTCAAGGTGTCGCAAGGTTGAGTTCCTAGATTAAAGCTTGGATGTTTTTCTGTTGAGAAAAATATATTTGTTGGGGCTATCGATTGGTCGATTTTTCGCTTAAATTTAAATAATATTTTATTTTTAAGTGTAAGGGGGCTGGAATAGTTCCGACGAGTCCCAGTGGATGTGTAGTGTAAAAGAGGAGTTCAGTGAGGTTAGTCGTGAGTTTTGTAATATTTGAGTTTCGGCAATAAAGGCTGCTGCAGGAAACAATTAAGTTAAAATATTGGGATGTGAGTAGCTGTAGTGTAGTTGAATTGGGTACTTGGTCATTTACAGTCGCGATGCCAGAATATGTCCGCTCTTACCCATCGTAAACCTATCCCAGCAACTCCCTCTAAATGAGAGGAAGGTTGAAGTGGGGTGAGCTTACTAGCGGGGCAGAAATAATCAGTACACCCTGGTAATATAAACTGCATGAAATACGATGCCAGAAAACTTAGTACTGAGGAGCAGCACCTCATACGTAAAATTGCTGTTCAGCGAGTATTTGATGGAGAATCTGCGGCGGAGGTTAGTCGTAGCTTAGGGCTGGGGAGCAGAACTATTTTCCCATGGTTAAGGACTGCTCGGGAGAAAGGTATTGAAGCGCTATCTCCAAAAATTAGACCTGGACGCGGTAGAAAACTGTCAGCTATTGAAGAAGAGGAAGTCAAACGATGGATTATTGGTGGCGATCCAAGGCAATATGGCTTTGATTTCGGATTGTGGACACGTCAGATCGTATCGGATTTGATTTTTGAGAGATTCAAAATTGAACTTAGCGTTTCTAGTGTCGGCACACTTCTACATCGACTGGGCCTGACGCCACAAAAGCCTCTACGAAGAGCTTACGAGAGAGATGAGAAGGCGGTGAATAAATGGGTAAAGGAAGTCTATCCAAAGATTAAATCTTATGCGAAAAAAACTGGTGCAGAAATATTTTGGCTGGACGAGGCTAGTATCAGATCAGACGATCCACTCCAAAGGACATGGGGAGAAAAAGGAAAAACTCCAGTGGTAAAAACGAGTGGTCAAAGACAGTCAATCAATGCGATCTCAGCTTTATCGAATAGAGGTGGTTTCTGGTATCATATTTATAGTGGAAAGTTCACGGCAGAAAAGTGCGTAGAATGCTTCAAAAATTTCCAGAGAAGTCAGAAAAGACCAGTGATTCTCATTGTTGATGGGTACCCAGTACACAAATCGAAAAAGGTATTGGAGTATGTCGATTCACAGGATGGAAAGCTTGAAATGGTGTTCTTACCGCCATATGCACCAGACCTAAATCCAGATGAGTTGGTCTGGAATCATATGAGAAATATAGGGACTTCAAAGAGGCCGCTGAAAAAAGGTGAGACACTACTGAGTCGTGCAAATGCAGATTTGCAGAGCATCAAGAAAAATAGAAAACTTGTGAAATCATTTTTTCAAGAGTCGACTGTATTCTTTGCTGCTGCCTAGGTAGTAAACACAGCGCACCACCAAAAGGTTTCTTAGGGGAAAGGGGGATTTCACCCCAATAAAACGTCAAGAAAAGTAATCGAGAATTTTTCCGACAAGTGCTAGATCTTGAGAGCCCTTAGGGTCAATCTCTTTGCGAAGCACACTTTTTATATAGTCAGTGTCCCCCAGTAACCCTCTCGCTATACAATAATGGATGCAGCCGAAGCCGCGAGTTCTTTCCGGAATGCTGGCATAAAAAGCCTCTCTGGAGTTGAATTTAAACTGCTTGGATAGATAATTTTCTCCGGCGGTAAAAATACAATCCATACTGCGTAAAACTTCAGAGACGGCCCTGTCTTGGCTCTCAAAATCCTGAGCATAAACTCTTTGGCTTCGATACCTGCCTAGCTCTTGATGATCCAGCTGGATATAGAACATCAGCCCCCTTGCTGGAGAGGAATTGCTCAATTTGCAGTAGATTTCATCAATTTCTGGAGCGTAAATTCCGGCTGCCGGCTGTAAAAGTACTGATGCAGGGGAGCCATTAAAGCTCCACTTGGGATCAATAATCAGTTCACAGTAAGTTTCTGGGCGGATGTAGTATTTGTTGTAAATAAACTTCCACTCAGGATTCTGGGCCGCCTTAGATTTGACGGCCTTTAATATTTCACTTTTAAATGTCATGATTGATTATGGAGCTCTAGTTGATCGCAGTATATAGACATTGGTTTCACCAAAAGCATTTTTATAATCTGAATCTTTATCGTAACAAGAGCTGGCATCACCGGCAAGATATGCACTGTATACCACCTTTTGATTATCGCTCCACCACATCCCCTGCCTATAACGGTATCACCTTTCCAGTCACCTATCGGATTCATCCGATCAACAACCGTTGGCCGTTCATCTATGCCCACCCTGCTTTTTTTATCTTTCCGCGTCGATCATACTTACCGTAGCGATTACGATAGGGCTTTGATGCAATCCTAAGATGCTTGTATAAGTCTCCACCATTTGCCTGATCTAAATAAATGAGTTGATAGATCGTCTCATGATGTAACGATACACCTGTATGTCTCTTTAAATAGCTTGCAGTCTGCTGAGGACTTAATTCTTTTCGAGTTAGGATGACTATTTGTTGCCACTCTCCATCAGTCACTTTCTGTGCCTTATACGCTTGCCGGCGCCTAAGATCCGAGAGCTTATGTGCTTGCCCAGGGTGATATCCTCGCAAGCCTGTATTGCGTCGTAGCTCTTGGCTGATCGTCGAGGGGTGTCTTTCTAACAGTTTTGCTATTACTTTTGAGGGTGTCCGGCTTTTTTAAGCTGTAAATCTGGTATCGTTCGTTCTTACTCAGTTAGTAGTAGTTCATCAGTGCCTTTCTCTTGGTCGGGAGAGGTGCCGACTCTACCAGCTGAGCCCTCCCTTACCAATTGCAGTTATTATCCGAAACCAAGACTAATAAAACTCACCTGTTTGTAATCTTACTTTATGTATTGAAATCTTAAAATAGACTTTGTGATCTGCTCCTCTGGTTGAACGTAGATCTCGTTAAATTGGATGAATTATTTACTATTTAGTTCTTCTTCAGCTCCTGCTGATTTACTGAAAGTCTTTTGAAGTGGCTATAGTTGCTAAATCTTATTCTTTAAATATTGTTAAGCCTGATTAGCGGTTAGTTGTGTTTAAAGTGTTGTAACATACCGCCCTCTGAGGCATTCCAAGGTTAACAGGAAGGTTTTTAGGTTGGCATAATTTCTGCGCCAATTCTGTCATATATCTTTACAGATCCATCTTCTACTCAAAATTAACTCTTGAAATATCTGCTAATCTTACTACCAGCGGGCTGGCGGCATTTATAACTATAAGCGGTCAATGGGTTAGGTAATGCAAGATTTTCTGGATCATTTCACTACCCTGATCGAGTGGGCAAACCTGCTCGCCTGGGGCGGAGTCGGCGGCATCTGGTGGCTTGGAATCTTGATTTTAGGATTGCTGCCGGCGGGGCTCTACTTTTCTATTCGCACTCGCTTTATACAATTTCGTCACTTTGGTCATATGGCCAAAGTCATGATTCGTGGCATCCATAAGGAAAATGAAAACTCGGTAACTGCCTTTCAGGCATTTGCCACCAGCGCGGCTGCGAGAATCGGCACCGGAAATATTGCTGGTGTGGCTGTGGCCATAACCGCTGGTGGGCCCGGAGCGGTGTTTTGGATGTGGCTGGTGGCCTTGCTGGGGATGGCCACCAGTTTGGTGGAGAATACTCTCGCGCAAACTTACAAAGAGCGCGGCGATGTTCCCGGGGCATTTCGCGGCGGTCCTGCCTATTACATTGAAAAGGGGCTGGGACCGCAGTGGAAATGGCTGTCCCTGACTTTTTCAGTTTTTCTTATGATTTGTTACGGATTTACCTTTAATGCTGTGCAGTCAAATACGATGGCTGCTGCGCTGTATGGAGCTTGGGGTGTAAGCCCTTTATGGGTGGGTTTTTTTATTGCGCTCTTTGCCGGGATTATTGTTTTTGGCGGTATTCGTTCAATTGCGCGCTTTGCCGGTATTGTTGTCCCTTTTATGGCAATTGGTTACTTGTTGGTAGCTTTCTATGTTTTGGTCGCCAATATTTCTGAGTTGCCCGGGGTGCTGTTGGAAATTCTGGCAAATGCTTTTGGGTTTCAGGAAGCTGGGGCGGGGGCCTTTGGTGCGGCGGTGGCCAATGGAATCAAGCGGGGCCTGTTTTCCAATGAAGCTGGACTTGGCTCCTCGCCCAATGTTGCTGCTGCTGCAGATGTAAAACACCCAATGGTGCAGGGATACGTGCAAATGGCATCGGTATTTCTCGATACCATTATTATCTGTACTTCTACGGCAGCAATTATCTTGGTGGCAGATGTCTTTATGGTCGGTAATTTGGAAGGGGTTGGTTTAGTTCAAGACGCACTGGCGAGCGAGGTGGGTACCTGGGGAAGTAGTTTTATTGCTACTGCACTGATGTTTTTTGCCTTTACATCAATTATCGGTAACTACTATTACGGGGAAACCAATATTTATTACCTCTACCACACCCGAACATCCATCTTATGCTATCGGCTGTTGTTTTTAATGTTCGTGCTTTTCGGGGCTTGGGTGGCAGATACGGGAAGTGCGGAAAATTTTGCCTTGCTTTGGCGTATGGCCGATGTCTCGATGGGTTTTATGGCATCGGCAAACCTTATAGCTATCTTACTTTTGTCTGGTGTGGCTTTTAAGGTAATGGCAGATTACGAGAGTCAGTTATCTTCCGGGGTGCGTGAGCCGGTGTTCAATGAGAGTAAATTTAAAATAAAAGGCATTGAGCACGATGTTTGGGGGTGATACCAATTTGAGTTTGATACCAAGTGCTCAATGCCATCCAGTTACAAGCTGGGCTTGTGCATCGCCAGATAGAAAATAGCGACTACTTGCAGGAAGGCAAGTACACAGGCAGTGATTCTAATTGGCTTGGAGAAGTTGGGGCGTAAAGCAAAGACGCCAGCAATAATGTAGCCGAATACCAGGGCTACTTTCGCGGCTAGCCAGGGCGATGTGCCTGGGTTCCAACTGCCGAGAACCACCAGTCCGGCAGCCGCTGCTAAAAGCAAAGTGTCGTTGAGGTGTGGTACCCAGCGCAGGGGGCCATTTCGCCAGCCTGTGTTGTGGCTGAACTCCAACCCCACTCTGATGGTAAACAGCAGGATACTGAGCACTGCGGCGGTCATGTGGACGTGTTTTATAAGGGCATAATCAATCATGGTTATGATCTGGCTGTATGTTGACCAAGGTGTCCTATGTGCCTTCCAGGCAGAAGGAAGGTGTGATTCTAGCCGCCAAAGCATAACGACATGCTGCGGTCTGGTGCAATATGAAAAACGTGAAACGTTTGAAAATTGCAGCTAATAAAGTTGCAAAGCAGTGCCGCTTCAGAGTCTCCTTAGATCTGGCTGATCAGTCGACTTTGAAGATTTAGGCCCAGTTGTACTTATTATCTGGACTCAAATTGTGGGGCTAGACTAGATTTCTGATCTGACCATATTTCATCCGTTGTGCGACACCGTGTTCAGCCCGAATCATATTTTCGTTGATGGCTAGGAGGTCAGTGGGTACGTTACCGAGATCGTCACTGAGCCCCACAGTTGCAATCTCTTCACGCAGCTCCATAGACCCACCTACCCAAATCCAGCCACTGGTTCTGGTTGATATTAAGTTGTTACGGTTTGGGATAGTTATATTGTTATAAATAATATTTAGTCCCCCATTGGCGATACGCGCCATGGTCAAAGGTGCTCCCTGCTGACGGAGTACTCTTCCCATGGGGGCTTGGCGCTCGTCGGCGAGGAAAGTGGAGTTGGCACTCCCTGAGAGGTAGCGGCCGCGATTACATCGATCAGCGTGGATCAGCTCATGGGCGAGAGTAATGTAACTGGGGCAATTCCCCATCGTGACTGTGCCGTTGTTGGTCAGATTGGCAGTTTGAAGGACCGAATTGTTCCACATAACGACCCCGCTAGACCCGCTGCTCATCACTTTGGCCATAAAGCCCCTGTCTGAGCTGACTAGGGGAATGTAGCTCTTAAAGCCGCTCCAAACCTGATCCTTTAGCCATTGGTCTGGGCGAAATCCTAGGGCGTGATGTTCGGTAATCCTTGTGTCATGGCGGCTTGATATTAGTCGGCGCAGTAGGGTGGTGCTATTTGCTCTTAATCCGACTGCTGTCAAAATGCCAACGCCCTCGGTAATTCGAAGTACATGACGCCCCCCAGCTCGATATCTTTCCTGTGTATAGGTCAGAGCTGTACCTACATTACCTACCAGCGTGTTCAGAGCAGTTCTTACCTGTGTGATAAAAACGATGTTATTAGAGTCAATGCAGAGTCCCATTACTATTCTCCTATCCCGCTCGCATTACGAATTATCTTGACTGAGAAAAATTGTGAATTATTAAAGTTTTTAAGACGAATTTTCATACGCAAGAGGTATAACCCAATGGTCCTGATCAAAATAATTTTGATAGTGATATTCTGGGCTTGCCTATAATGTTCGAACTAAAAAGTTCTTCTTGGTCAGGTTGTGTGTTTAGTGAGCGGAGCGGGAGAATCCCCAGGGAAATTAATATTTTTTTGTAATTTTTTTGAAGTACATCTTGTAACTATCTGAATGATTATCTTAAGGATGCCTCTGCGACTCTACTCTTAATTGGTACGTTTTGCTATATGTTTTATTTTCCATGATGATTATTTTAATAAATTTAAATAATTGATTGTTGGGCTGTTTGGGGTGTGCGCTATTTGGCAGCTTGTGAGCTTGTCTGTTTATTGGTGCTGCTTGGGTCTCAGGGGATATAGCTGTGACATATTGAGGAAGGAATTTGGGGGGAAGATATGCGGTTAGCCGTTAAATTATCGCTGGTGTTAGTTGTTGCAGTTTTGATATTGGTATATGAAACTGTTCCCTATAAAAAATATAAATGGGTAGCGGTTGAGTATCTTGTTGATTTTACAAAAAAGGGGAGAAGTGAACTTAACTTTCGTTCGTAACTAAGTGTGCCCTACGAACTGGAATTACAGATAGAAAGGGCACTTGATTCCAGTGAGCTAAATTGTCGGTTGGGTATTGCATACCTTGATAAAGAAAAGTGTAACGATCATCCTGAAAAATTGGCTATCGATTGGATAGTTTATGAAGAGGGGGCCGAGGTTGCAGCGGTGATAAGACTTACGGGTTTTGGGGGGCAACAATGGGAAAGGATTATACTATTGTAGGTTCTGTGATAGACCCAGACCCAGACCCAGACCCAGACCCAGACCCAGACCCAGACCCTGTACTTGCTGTTGCGGATTCGGTGCTTAAGGTGGTAATTGATCGGGTCGAATACAAAAGTGCCGTTGTTTACTCCAGCCTGCTTAATTTAACTTCTTATCTGCTTATTGTTCTTGCTGTTGCGAGTTGCTTTATTGGGCTTATCTTCAAGTGGCTGACTTGAAATTGCTAGCTTGAACCACACATAAGTAGATCCAAATGGCGATTTGTAAATGGCTTTGATTTACCAGGCGGAATCTAAATGGTTCCACTGCTAATAGACGTCAAACTCTAGTGCTCATGGTACATTTTGTACAGAGTGAAGGTCGTTGTTCATAATCAATCTGAAAAAGGATACGGCGATATGTTAAAGGCAGAATATCAAGAGCGCGGACCAGTGCCGCAGGATGTTATTGAGGCGGTGTCCTTTGATACCCCTGAACTTCAAGAGGGGCAGGTGTTGCTGGAGATGCTGGCAGCTCCAATTAACCCTTCAGATGTTCTGACCCTGACGGGCGATTATGGGATGTTGCCTCCTCTTCCTGCGGTTGGAGGCAATGAAGGTGTTGCCAAGGTCGTCAAACATGGACCTAATGTTACCGCGCCAGCCGTTGGTCAGGTCGTTCTGCTACCGGTAGGAAGCGGCACCTGGGCCACACATATGGTGGTCAATGCCCAGGGGCTGATTCCGCTCCCGAATAATGTGGACCCTCTACAGCTTTCCATGATAACGATTAATCCGCCAACGGCTTACTTGCTGTTGAGCGAATTTGTAGATCTCAAGGAGGGGGATTGGGTTATTCAGAATGCCGCAAACTCCGGTGTGGGGTCTTATCTGACAACCCTGGCCAAGTTACGGGGCCTGAAAGTGATCAATGTTGTCCGTCGTGAGTCTTTGATTGAGCCGATGAAGGCCGCAGGCGCTGATGTGGTTCTCGTGGATGGTGAGCACCTGGGTAAGCGAGTGGCTGAGGCTACTGGTGGTGCTGAGATCAAGCTAGGCATTGATGCTGTTGGTGGAATGGCAACTGCTCGCATGGGCGAGGCTCTGTCAAATGGCGCAACCTTAGTGAATTATGGCGCACTTAGTGGGGAACCCTGCGTTATCACACCGGGGATGATCATCTTTAAAGATATCACCGTGCGCGGGTTCTGGCTGGCCAAATGGTTTGGCTCGGCATCCCCAGAGCGGCAACAGGAAGTTTTTGGCACTATCACAAAGCTAGTAGCGGAAGGTAAGTTATCTGCACCAGTTCATGGCACATACCCTCTGTCTGAAATTAAAGAAGCCGTACGAATAGCTGCGGCAGGCGGGCGTGACGGCAAAGTGCTGGTTGTTAGTGAAAGCCTTGCGAGTTGAATTCTAAGTATTAAATAGTATCCCACCAAAAGTGCCACCTGATGAGGTGGCACTTTTGAAGACAGTTCCGTCATTTTTTCGGAGCTTGATTCCTCAAATGCTACCCTTGATGTCAGCTCTGACTTTTCATCTAAATTTATCTGCTGCCCATTGCTTTCTGAAAAGCGTTAGTTCGTGGAAATCAACAACGATGAGTTTGTTGTTTATATAAAATTTTCAACTTATGTGGACTTTAGTTTCCCTACCTAACTTCATGGAGATTGTTGCCTGCTAATGGAGGAGAGTACCGGCGCATGTCTTGTCTTGTCCCAGGACGTGCCAAAGCGCTTAGGGGAAGAGTACCGCTCATGCCACCAAAAGTTGGTAGACATTGCGCTAGAGTGCGATGGATTACGTGAGGTCAGTTTGTTGGAGCCTGTCTCTAAAATTCAAAATGAGTGGGTTCAAATTTTTCAGTTTGAGACGATTGATCAACTGGAGGATTTTGTCAGTAATGGTTTATTTAAAGACCTTATTACTTTTTTGGAAAAGCAGTTTTCTGTTGAAGTCGTTTCACAAGTTATAGCTGAAGCAGATCAGTTGACAGTGCCGGTGACAATTGTGATTTCCAAGAGTGTTAAGCCCGAGTACTTTCGCGAATATATGGAGTGGCAGGAAAAAATAAATGAGGCAATTAAAGCATTTCCTGGTTTTCTGGGGGTGGTCTTACCAAACCCATAAAAGGTGTTCAGGATGATTGGGTAGTGGTGTTTCGGTTTGATTCCAATAAGCATCTTGATAATTGGCTTGACTCTGATGAACATCAGAAGTTGGTGAAATTAGGGAAGGGTTTTTTTAGGGATGTAAATGTAAAGCGGATAGGGCATGGATTTGAAGATTGGTTTACTCATGCTCGTGGACGAGCCAACAATCCTGGGCCCGCGCAGTGGAAGATGGCAATGTTGGTTCTACTGATGTTGTACCCCATAGTTATGGCCATTGAAATATGGCTGTTGCCCTTGGTGAAGGACTTGCCGTTTGCATCAACCAATTTTGTTGTGAGTATGCTGATTGTTTCTTCACTTTCGTGGGTGGCTATACCCGCTATGACTAAAGTTTTTAGAGTTTGGTTGTCAGACACATCAGGGAAGCTAACTCGAGTAAATTTCATGGGAACTTTAGTGGTTATAGTGCTGTATTTTATTTTGATAATGCTTGTTGGTTGGGTAGCTCAATTGCCCACAGTCTAAGGTGTTATTTAAGAAATTCTAGAGAATTTTTTTATCGAGAGTTTGTTGTTATCTGCAGTTTACAGGGCCAATGGCTGACAATCTGGAGCACATAAAGTGAGCAACTTAAAGAATCGTTCTGAGAGTAAAGACTGGCCAGAGTTACCCTATGCTGAGTCGGTAAATACGATTGCCACCCTGCATATGTGGATGCAAGTTATTGGCAAGATTCGCCTGGTACAAACCCCTTGGATCAATCACTCCTGGCATGTTCCTCTATATATTTCCGCCAGAGGGCTGGAGACATCTCTTATCCCTTATGGAGGACGCTCGTTTTCAATTGGCTTCGATTTCTATCATCACGTGTTGAAGCTATTGACCACTGAGGGGGAGAATGGGTACTACCCTTGGAGTCCCGCACAGTTTCTGATTTCTACTGGGAAGTGATGGCTGCACTCAAGCAGCTAGGTATACCGGTTGAGATTAACACTATGCCATCCGAAGTGGCGGATGCGATACCCTTTGAGAGGGATCAGGATAACTACGAGTATGATCCGGATTATGCTAGACAGCTTTGGCAGGCGTTGGTGCAAATTCATCGAGTTTTCACTGAGTTTCGCAGTCGTTTTATTGGCAAGTGCAGTCCAATTCATTTTTTTTGGGGAAGTTTTGATTTAGCACTTACCCGTTTTTCTGGCAGGGAGGCGCCTCCGCACCCTGGTGGCATTCCACACTTTCCCGATTGGGTGGCCAGGGAAGCCTACTCCCATGAAGTTAGCAGTGCCGGTTTTTGGCCTGGCGGCGGCGGTGTAGATGGCGCTTGCTTCTATTCATATACTTACCCAGAGCCCCAAGGATTTCCCGAAGCAAGGGTGGCACCCGGCTCAGCTTACTATTCCAAAGATTTGGGTGAGTTCTTATTGCCCTATGAAGCGGTGAGAGCTTCACGTTCCCCTGATGAGGCACTGTTTGATTTTTTGCAGAGTACTTATGAAGCTGCAGCCGATAAGGGAATGTGGGATAGGTCTGCCTTGGAGGAAAGTTTCCCCCCACAAGCCCGGTAGAATTTGTGGGGGTTTTGCTTATTCTCTGCTTTTAAGCTGCTCGATAAATGCATCAGATGCTTGTTCTATAAGCTGGAGAATATGTTGAAACCCTTCAATATCACCATAATAAGGATCGGGTACTTCAGCTAAATCACTATCTTGCAACACTGATAAAAATAACCCTAGTTGGGCCTCTGATGAGTCAGGCTGCAAGGATTGCAGTGCTTCCAGGTTATCTTTGTCCATCGCAAAGATATGATCATATTTTGTAAAGTCGGTGGTGGCTACCTGGCGAGCGTAGCTATTTTCAAATGAATAGCCATTTTCTTCACCAATAGCCAAAGTTCGGGGATCTGGTCGCTTACCCGCGTGGTAGCTGATGATACCCGCAGAGTCGACGGAAACAGGAATGCCCGCCTGCTGTGCCTTGGTGCGGAAAACGGCTTCCGCTAAGGGGGAGCGACAAATATTACCGAGGCAGACAAATAATATCGAGAGACCTGAATTAGCTGTCAAAATAGCTCCAAGATATTTCGGGTACATTAAAGAGGCGCATTTTAATCAAAATATCGAATGTTTACACGCTGGCTATCAGGGGCAATAGAAAGTACAGCTTTAGTCTCAATATAAAACGGCTGGTGTTTACTTGAAAGGTAGTTGGGATTAAGCTGCTTTTTAATAAAAGAGACCGTATTTTCTGTCGTCCAGTAAACTTGGTCTGGTCCCCACTTTTCAGGCTTTAGCTCGTATAGTAAGTCCAAAGTATTTTCAGATAGCTTGTAAACTTGTAAGGCATTTTCATTAAAACCGGCATCCAGGTCTTGTTCGGCAACAAAAAGGTAGCCGCCTTGTGGAGACAACAAAGGGTAGCCGGCAAGAGAATATTCATGGCCGTTTCTCAAGTCGAGCAAAATATAGGAATGTGCTTCCCAGAACTGTTGATGTATCAACAACAGGTAATCAGTTATTTGATCAATTGCAGAGTAGGCTGTGTGTTTTGAGGGACTATTAGCGGGAAATGTATCCGTATATGTCAGTGATTTCCCGCTATTCAGGGCTATAGTCAGGTGCCCTGGTTGCGTCCGCTGGATATGGCTGATTTGATCACTCAAGCTACTTTCGATTGACCGTGCACAGCTCATAGAGTTGTGAATATCACTGCACTCAAATTTATCTTCAAACACACTGAAATGCAGGCCCAGGCAATAAGTGGGAGCTACTGCTAAAGCTAACAAGGTAAAGAATATCAGTGGACTATTCAGCCCCAACTTAAACGAGAACTTCATCCTCATAAGTGCCCTGTAGATACTCTAGCCAGTGATTTTATGCCGCGCACTGAATAGTGCTACACACCCGCGAACTTCTATTTTGTACTCTTTAAATCGACTGGCAAGGAATGTATCGAGGTCCTCTTCACAATCCTGAGTATTAGAAAATATCCCTTTCTTATTGTAGATAGCCATTAATTTCTTGGCAGCTCCACTTTTCGGTACTCCTTCAGACAGGATGGTGGAACCAAATACGGTGCCTGAATCCGATAGCAGGGTTGCGACATTATCCAGCGCAACCAGTTTTTCTGGCAGCTTGCCGGGAAGGCAGTGAAATAGGTAATTTAAGGAGATTGAATCAAAAACTTCAGTCTCTAAAGTAATTTTATCCAGGACATTGCAGCGGAACTGTGTTGGGTTATATCGGGCCACTCTTTGCGCTGAGATATCCAGGCTGTTTTGATTCAGGTCCATCAGGGCGAGGCGGACTTTGTCGGAGGGGAAATGGCACCTGTCCATAAAGTAGCCCGTTCCGACACCTACATCCAAGTGGTTGGAAGATATATTTCGATTGAAGTGCTCTAGTATTCCAGGAGTTGGGCACTTCCAAATAAAGCGGTTTGATATGCCCAGAACCCACATATCATAAAGCCAAAGTACGGGTTTGGAATAGACAGCTTGGCCTTGTTCGACCTCTTTAGTGATTGTCACTTCAATCTCCAATGTATGACTGTTGTGCGGCTTTACCAATAAAGGAGAGGGGATGTATCTACAGTGTATTTCGAGAGTATTGTTTTCACTCTCTTCAGTCCCAGTAGCAAGCCGCTTATTATTGTTCTATGGTACCACCTAATGTGGTGCTAAACAGCTGAGTGTTTCACAGAGGATCTCTAATCGCTGCAGAGTTCTTTAGCGGCACATTCTCACTTATCAAACAGGCTAAAGTCATACTCCTGCAAGCGCTCTTGTGCAAAGTTCAAAAACACGTCAATTTTCTTTGAATCTTTTCGCTTTACTTTATAGATAGCGCCTACAGTTTTATCTTTTCGCTCCAAGTCAGGGAGTACCTCTACCAGTCGCCCCTTTTTGATATCCCGTTGGCAAAAATAGGAGGGAAGCTTGGCAATGCCATTCCCGTTTAATGCGGCTGCTCGGGTATGGAAAGTTTTGTTGGATATTAAATTTCCATTGAATTGATAGAACTTTCCATCAATTGACCAGCCATCTTCCAGGCCGTCAAGGCGGGTTAGCATGATGTTGTGTTGGCTGAGCTCGGCAATGGATTTGGGGCAGCCGTGTTCTTCCAAATAGGTCGGCGCGGCAATAAAAATAGGGCGGATACTAAATAGGGGCTGGGCGTAAAACTGGCAATCGGGTAGGGTTTCCCAGACGCGAAAAGCAATGTCGATATCGTCCTCGATTAAATCCAGGTGATAGGGGCTGAAGATAAGCTCCAAGCTGAAATCGGGGAATGCTTTCTGGAAATCATTGCAGATATGACTGAATACTTTTAAGCCGAGGGTTTCCGGAAAAGTGATTTTTAATTTTCCTCGGGTGAGCGTTGCCGCCTCTGCTATCTGGTCTTCCAGCTCGGTGAATGAGCTGATTATTTTTTGCCCTTTCTGGTAAGCAATCCTTCCGGCGTCTGTGACAGCGATTGCCCGGGTGGTGCGATTGAGCAATACCTGGCCAAGGGCCTGTTCAAGTTGGGCGAGAGTCTTGCTTACGGTGGGCGTAGACAGGCCCAAGTGCTTGGCAGCTTTGCTTAAGGAACCGTGATCAACAACACTGCAAAAAACGTTGATCAAGTGGTATTTGTCGTACTCTCTGCGCACAGACTGTTTCCTTAAAGCTAAAAGATCTTTTCAATATATCCCCTTTGTTAAATTAAAGTAAATAGTAAACTGCTTCCCCATACTAATCGACCAGGGAGATAAGGCTATGAATCCATTAACTTGTAATTGTGGAGCGATTCATTTCAACAAGCTTATAGATGCCCTGTTAGTACCAGCGGGCCAAAGGGGGCACGCTGATACTGAAGTCGCTATCCATATCAGCGATCCTGAAAAGTCACTGCGCAAATACCACTTTAAAGAGGGGGCTTTACGGGAGAGGGCATTCTGCAAGCACTGCGGTGCAGAAATCTATGCGATCAATCGTAGCGGCGAGCTAGTGCACAACCCATCAGCAGAGGCAGCCTCTCGGCCGAACTATGCCGGTGTCCTTAATTACGGCTTTTAGCTGGCGGCACCTACTGGTTGTGCAGTTTTGTTAGTAGATGCCTGCCGGCTTGCTATCCAGAGGCTCCTTAGGCCTGAGTGGTTAAGTACTTCAGGATATCGACAACCTGTGCGGGGGTCTGTGCCCAGGCCTGGGCGGCACCGTCCACTTCCTTGAGTGCGTGCACCAAGGATTCATCGTGAAGTGTGATATAGGACTTGCCTAAGGCTGCACAAAAGCCGGCATCAAATGCGGCGTTCCATTGTTTGTATTTCTCGCCAAATCGAATCACCGCCAAATCACAGTTTTCAATCAGGTGCTTGATTCGGATTGCGTTAACTTTGGCAGATTTGTGATCCCGCCAGAAAGCGTTCTGCTCCTCACCCAGGCCATCACCAGCGGCATCGCTGGCGTCGTGGTTGGTGACTGCGGAAGAGAAGGAGATATCCAGCCCTTCTTTTTGGCAACCATCGATAATTTGCGCACGCCAATCGGAGTGGATTTCGCCGGAGAGGTAAACTTTAAGCTTCATTGAGTGGCCCTTTAGAACTGGAGACTAATATGCAATTTAGAGTCACATACTAGCACTTGAAAGCTTTGAAATCCGGTAGTTGTTCTAGTTGGGAGGGGACTGAGAGCGATCAAATGGACACAGGCCCTGTGCGATCAGGGCCTGTAAGGCATTTTATTATAGGACTTGCTGCTCAAACTGGACGTCTTTGGGGAACTTCTCTGCGGGCAGGCGGGTTGAGTGCAATTGGGCTACTAGCCACTTGCCATCAATTTTCTTAACAATGGCGCTTTCCAACCACACCGCTTCTTTATTGCCATCCTCGGATTTAAAAATGGACTTGGTCCAGTAGTTGATGGTCAGCAGGTTCTCACGCTCTTCAAAATTGATGATGCTGAAGTAGTTGATTCTTTCCAGCTTTGAGGGCTTGGGCTTCATTACGGCGATAAGGTCTTCAATATCCCAGACTTCACCGTGCTCAAGGAGTATAAAATCGTCGCTGACGCCGTCTCGCATAGCCTGGTGGTCCAGGTTTGAAAGCGCAGCAAACAGCCCGTCTATCGTTTTAAAACCTTCGGGTTTCTCTACTGCTTGTGCGTTGATTGCGATCAAGGTAAGTAGTATTGCAAAAAATGATCTGATCACAGGAGTACCTCTGTGGTTATTTTTTAGGGGTGTGAAAAAGGGGGTATTTTAGCCAAGTCGGGCCCTAGTTGAATTACTTCGACAGCAACTTGGATTGCGCCGCAGTGACTGAAAGTCGCTTCTTGGGGATTGGGCCTATTCTAGCAGGGATTACTCAACTGAGGCTGTGAGCCGATAGGCCTTTCAATAACTGTTGGGCTTTTTTCCCGATATATCTCCCTTGCTCCGGGGACCTTTGGGTTTGGTTACTCCATTGTACCCCGTGCCAGAGAATACAAAGGTAACCGTAGATCAGCTGCCATAACTCCAAGCGCTGATTGTCTTCAGGTGACACAGTGCGATTAAGATAGCACTCCAGTAAACTATTTTGCTCTCGCTGATTCAAGTTGTGTTCCTCTACCAAAACAGCGAGGTCATAGAATTTATCCCCCATTGCCGCGTACTCCCAGTCGATAGCGTATAGCTTGTCAGAGGGAGCCCAGATCAGGTTGCCAACCGTTAGATCGTTGTGGCACAGGCAAATTTCGTCGCCCATCCGATAAGCAGCATCAATTAATTGCGGAAGTTTCTCTTGCAGTGTGTCGAGCAAGTGGAAATAACTGGCTCGCTTGTCGATAAACTGCCTGTAACTAGAGATTTTCTCACTGATGTTTAATTGGGCATCAATTGCAGGGGAACCGTGTATACGGCGCAGCAGATCGGCAAGTTTTTCCAAACTGTGGGCGACATTTTTATCCCAGGGAGTGCCTTCGATATAGCGGGTCACCAGATATCGGTAATTTGGATCACAGTAAACCAAAGGGGCACAACTATCGGAATATGTGGCAGCTTGCAGCGCCTGCTGTTCAGCAGCCCTGTCGAGATTGAGCTGATCGCTGATGCTGGAGTTTATCCGCAGCACCATCAGCTGATCGGCGGACTCAACCAGAAAGGCGTTATTGGTCAGCCCCCAGCCAGGGCCCTGACCACCGTAGGCCGGGCCTTGCTCCAATGATGCCAATCGTTGGGGATAATGTTGCTCAAGTCCTGGTTCATATCAGTTGGTCACTATGCCGCTGCCATTGTTTGAGGAGCGCTAGCGGTTTGTAGTTTCTCTTTTCGGTAAATGGCCAACCACTGGAAATAGCCAATTACAACCAGCACCAGGTACAGCATAAACAATACGGCAGTAAGATAGAGTTCTCTGTCCAGGTAGAGATAGATTGAAGCACCGTCCACGATAATCCAGTAAAGCCAGTTCTCCAGTACCTTCCGGGTGACCATATAGGTGGTGACGATTGCCCCCAGAGTCGTGAATGAATCCAGGTAGGGGAGGGCGGCACTGGTGTTGCGATCCAGCAGGTAGCCGATCAGTAACGTCAGTATCAGGGTAGCGCCAATAACTATTGAGTGGGTTTTTCCGCTCCAGCGATGGATTTTTAAATCGTCTTGCCGGTTGCGGTGATTTCGCCATTGCCACCAGCCATAAACTGCCATCAGCAGATAGAAAACCTGTAGTGCAGACTCCATTAACAGGCTGACATCCCAAAATAGAAACAGGTAGATCGTCGTACTGACAAACGCGGCATACCAGCAGCTGATTTTCTCCCTCATGGCCAGAAGCAAATAAGCCAGGGCCAGTATTACAGCGGCTACTTCCCAGAGGGACATGGCCGCAATCGAAGCGCTGATTGCGGTGATGATATCCTGGTCAAACATGCGCTTCTCCCGGGGCCAGGTCGCCGTCGATAAACTTGCATACAAAAATGGCGCGGCCAAACTGTTCGTAGGATTTTCGCATTTCCAACTTGAGCACATCCATCAACAGATCGTAATCGCCAAACACCTGAGTACTCATTGTATTGGTGATTACCTTGAGTTCTGGGTGGCTGTTTAACTGTGCGATAAACGCTTGAATAGCCGGGATGTACTCGTCCTTTAACGGATACATACTGATTTCGACAGAGAGCTGCATAATTTCCCGCTTGATAGAGATTCTGGAGCAGCGAAGCGCTGCCCCAAAGTCACTGAGTGATTAGAAGGTGTAGGTGCCTGTTACCCCGGCAATTCGGGGCTCACCATACTGATAGTAGGGCTCGGCTGCGTAGCCATTGGCCGGGTTATTGCCATACTGGTTACTGAAGTAAAACCCACGCACATAGTAATCTTCGTCAGTCAGGTTTCTTCCCCACAGGGCAACATCCCAGTTATCTCCCCGGTAGGTCAGGCGAGCATTGACCAGTTCGTAGGCTGTGGATTTTTCGTCGTGGCTGTTTGAGAAGTAGAACTCGTCTTTACCCTCAAGCTCCAATCGCAAGATCAGGTTTGGAAGCAGATCGATTTCTGTACCGGTGAAGAACTGGTAGTTGGGGGCGTGAGCGATATCGCGGCCATCCAGATCGACCGCAGCCAGCACCGTTCCTGCGTAGTCATCGCGGGCATCGACATGGGAACTGCTTTCGTAGTCTTTAAATTCCGCATTCAGCCAGCCAGCAGAGGCGAAAAAGCGCAGGGCGTCGGTAGCCTGATAGTTCAGTTCCACCTCAAGACCAGTAGTACTTCCTCCGGCTGCGTTGGCAAGGTAGTCACTAAATGAGTAGTCGGCAGGGTTAAAGATAGAAACCTTAGCCTGAACGTCATCTCGATCCTGGTAGAAAGCGGCAACCTGGGCTTGCAAACGATTCTCCAGCCAGCTGCCCTTAATACCTAATTCATAGTTGAGCATATGTTCGGTATCGAACTCGAACATGTCACTGTTGATCTCAGTGTTGCTTGTTGATTCTGAGATGATTCTGCCGTTTACACCGCCGGCTTTATAGCCCCGGGAAACTGTAGCGTAGAGCAGGGTGTTGTCGGTGTAATGGTATTGCAGGGAGATATTGCCGCCCCACAGGTTTTCTCCATTATCTGCATCGATGTTATAGGAGTCAGAGTAATCGGCTTCGCGTCTTTCCAGTCTCAGGCCGGTGATCAAGTTGATCGCTGGGGTGATTTCCGTAGAGAGCTGGCCGTAGATGGCAGAGTTTTCAGTATCAAAAGTGCTGCGGAAGCTCTGGTTGCGATTCAGGTCCTCGCGCTCCGTGCGGCCATAAAGGCCCACAACCCAGTGACTGCGATCCCAGAATAACTTGGACTCTTCGGTAGAGAGTGCGCGAAGGTCAATGCTGATATTGTCTTTATCGCGCTGGTAATTATCTGTGGAGCTGTATTCCCAGGGATGAAAGCCGACATAGCTCCAATCCTCATCGTAGCCATATTCTGTATCTGAATCGGCGAGGCTGAGGGTGCCTTCTAGGGTAAAGTTGTCGTTACCAGACCATTGAGCAGTCAATGCGCCGGCAAAGGTTTCCTGGCGATCCCAGCCGGGCTGATCAGATTGGGTTTCGCGAGTGTTATAGAGAGAGAAAGCATCGTAGCCGTTATCAACGTCGATATAGAAGAGGGTAACGCCCAGCTTTAAATCGTCGGACGGGGAGTAGGCCAGCTTACCGCGCAGTACAGACTCATCAATATTGCTGGTGTCATCGCGGTCGAGATACACATTCTCGGTATAGCCGTCGGATTTGCGTTTGCTGGCAGCCAGTCGGTAGCCAAGAGCATCGCTCAAAGAACCGCTGGTAGCCGCAGACAGACTCTGTCCATTGTACTCACTCAGCTCGGCGGACACCTTGGTGGTTGACTCACTGGTGGGCGCTGCACTGGTCATGTTGATCAGGCCGGCCAGGGCATTAGCGCCGTACACTGTGCCCTGTGGACCCCGCAGGATTTCCACTTGATCGATATCCAGGGTGCTGGCTGCGAGTCCCAGGCCAGTAAAGTCGATACCGTCGATGATCAGGCCAACTGAGGGGTTTACTGGGTCGATAAACTGGCTGCGCTCACCAATTCCGCGAATCTGTACAAATCGTCCCCTGGAGGCGCCGGAGGAAAAATTCACATTGGGCGCCATGTTCAAGAGCTGGTCCAGATTGGCCGCGCCCCGCGCATCGATCGCGCTTTCATCCAGCACGGTAACACTGGAAGGAAGCTCCAAAAGGTTGGTTTCCCGTAGCTGTGCCGTAACCACCACTTCCTCAAGCCCGGTCTCTGCGGTATTAGCGGTGGCGATACCGGCGAACAGGCTGCTGGCAAGGCTGACAGACCAGGCAATAGGGTGGGTGGGAAACTGTTTTTTCATGGTTCTCTCTCGAATAACGGCAGTGAAAGAGACCCGGAGTGCGACGTGGGGAGGTTTTGCTTTGTCTACCTATTCCTACGCCGGTATTAACCGGATCAGGTTCAAGGGTTTGTCGCGACAGACCAATTTGATCCCCGGACATCTCAGGCAAGGCCACCCCTTAGGTTTTGCGGGCGCGATGATAGCAGAAACTGGGGTATAAAGTGGTAAAAGCAAGGAAGGGAAAGCGCTTATGGATCAGGTATCTTACTTTAGTGGCAAGACGGCACTGATTACCGGTGGTGCTTCTGGAATCGGTGCGGCCTTGGCCTGTCGACTGGCAGCACTTGGGGCTCAAGTCATTATCGCGGATATCCAGCGGGACCTGGCTACGCAGGTTGTCAGCCAAATACAGGAGTCCGGTGGGAGAACATCGTTTGTTCACTTGGATGTTCGTAATTTTGATCAATTTTTTCAGGTCATTAGTGAAATATCTCCGTTAGATTTCCTTTTTAACAATGCTGGTATAGGAGTGGGTGGATATTTTTCCGATCATAATCTTGAAGATTGGAAAGCGGCGATTGATATCAATTTGTTTGGCGTTATTCATGGGCTCCAATGTGGTTTCCAGGCCATGAAGCGCCAGGGCTCTGGCCATATTATCAATACTGCCTCAATGGCGGCTTTAGTTCCGTCGCCAGCAATGGCCGCCTACTCAGCCTCCAAGAGTGCTGTGGTGGCAATATCAAAGGCTATTCGCCCTGAGGCTGAGTCCTGCGGTGTACGAGTGAGTGTTTTGTGTCCCGGGGCAGTATCAACGCCGATTTTGCAGGGAGGTGGCGTCAGTGGGCGGATGCCAACCCCCATTCCACTTCAACAGCAGGCAGAGATGTTCGAGCCTCTGGGGCCAATATCTGCTGATGCTTTTGCAGAAAAGGCTTTGTTTCAAATTGCAAAGAACAAAGAAATCATTGTTGTGCCAGCAAAACTTAAGTTGCTGTGGTGGCTGGAAAGATTATTTCCTTCTTTGCTGTGTCGCCTTTCCTTTAAGCAGATGGAGAAAATACTTCAGCCTTTGGGACTAAAATAATTGTATCTTTGGAAAGGCGGAGTAAATTGGGAAATGATGATTTCCTGTGACCACTGTGGTGAAGTTTGGGAGTTTGCTGATAAGGCCCTGCCGAACATTAAAAAAATTACGCGGAATTTTTCTGAGGGGCGTATTAGCGTAAGTTTGATAAAAGCGCTGAGCGGTGAACTTAAATTGCCTATGCTCTACAGCAAAAAATTGGCTGTTCATATAACGGTAAGATCTGGGCACTGCTTTTACTGCCAGGAGCCCCTGGGCATAGAAGAAGCGTTTATAAAACACTGTCAGGGCTGTGGTGCCTTGAATTTGGATCGCAGATTCGCTTAATGGGAAGTAGCTTATTTAGAAGCACCCGGCGTGCCGAATTATCAGCATGCCGAGTTGGGGGAGGGGCAACTTTATGCCGCTAATAGCAGAATCTAATATCCGGGTTTGGGAAAAGTATATCTTTTAAGGGGCTGGTGGTTGTATTGTACGACAACAATATGAAGCTCTGTTCAAATTATTCACAGATTAAGTATTATTTCTTTGCTAATAGAGCTGGCGGCTTACGCTTCCTATTTGGTACCCCCTCAGAACTTGATTCGATTTTCTGTTTTTTTGGCTCTGAATGATAAATTGCTATTTTTCAGGGGCACAAGTTAAGTACTATCTAGTCTAGGCATTATGCCAGTACAGTCTCTGTCTCCAGCTACGCCAAAACCATTCACTTTTTTGTGTTAATAATCAGGGTAAGTAAAAAGGAATTTATTTTATGAGCAAGTTTAATTCTCTACTGTATTCGATTGTTTTAATTGTGGCTTCTCATTGTGTGTCTGCCGGTGCTATTAAGAAAGAGGTGAACAGCTTTGAGGACGTCCAGAATATAATTGAAGAGTCAGCCACCCCAATAAATACGTTACTGGTTATGGATAATGATGACACCTTGAGTATGATGCCTTGCGCTGAAAAGTCTCAATGTCAATATCTTGGTGGCGCAGCTTGGTACTCATGGCAAGAAACTTTATTGGAAACCGATCCTAATTCAGGTTTCCTTGTGGCAAAAACAAAAGAGGAGTTGATTAATATATCCGGTTTGCTCTTCTCTGTGAGCAATATGGTTTATACAGATGACAATATTGTGCCGGTACTTGACAGTTTGAGGCAAAGTGGGGTGCGATTGATGGTTGAAACTGCAAGGGGCGATGCAGATGTTTCAGCTACCGAGAGACAGTTCAAACGCTTGCCAACCCCGAATACGTCCTACCAAAATTTATTAGAGCTTATTCGGTCAAATACTCTCAACTTCAGTCCAAATAATCAATTTAGCCTTGCAAGTCCGTTTAAGCCCTGTGATTTAAGTGAGGCAAGGCCAGTAAGCTATCGGCAAGGTATTATGTACTTAGCCGGGCAAGATAAAGGTTTTATGCTTGACTGCTTGCTGCGATCCTACAATTCTTCGGCTAATAGTAGTGAGCACTACCTAATTTCCAACATTATCTTCATTGATGACAGTTTTGAGAATGTCGAAAGTGTTTACCAGGCATTCAAGGACAATAAGAAATATGAGGTAATAGCCCTGCACTACACCCGTCTAAGTAAGCACAAGCAGGATTTTATGGACGGGCCTCAGAAAAAAGCATTACAAGAAACTGCGAAAAAGAGATGGGAAACCATCATGGCGAGTCTTAATAGTGCGCTATTAATGCCGGCTGTTGAAAACTAGTTTAACTTCCTTGTAACTAAGCTCAACGGCTCCATTTCTAAACTGTCATCCAAGTAAAAAGGGAAGTGTATACGTCTACCTCTAATGTTTAATCGATTTTGGAGGTGCAGAGCACTCAGAAGAGATGGTAGTCGTTGTATGACGATTAATCGGTTATAACTCAGTTGAAGAGGGAGGAGCATTAACCGGCTGTAATTTCGCAAGCCATGCGCCTAGTGTCTTTTTAGCAGAGTGCAGGCTTGCCGCACCATTGCTGCTGAATCGCTTTTTTAAGTTTTGATAAAAATAGAGCACGTTATTTGCGGATGGACGTTTCTGTAAAAGCTTTGAATTTTTCCAGTGAACAATAACGTATATCTCCACCAGAAAGGTATCCAGCAAGCTATGACCTTAGCTGGATACCCTTGTGATTGGTTAGGTCATGGTTTACAGCGACTGTAAGAACTTGAGTAGCGAGTTTCGCTCTGAAGCCGATAGATCAATATAGTTCTGTTGGCTCTCAGCAGCTTCTCCCCCGTGCCAGAGAATGGCTTCTTCAATAGACCGGGCGCGACCATCATGTAACAAATTACTATGACCATTCACTGCGCTATTAACACCCAATCCCCATAAGGGAGGCGTTCTCCACTCGCGGTTGTACTCCGCGCTAATCGTCAAGTTGTCTGCTAAACCTTCGCCCATATCATGCAGGAGTAAGTCTGTATAGGGGCGAATGACCTTGCCTCTCAACTCCTCAAGAGGGTGAGCGTGATTGGTGTTCATCTCTGGCCGGTGACAGGATGAGCAGTTGATCGATTCAAATAGAGCTTCACCCTGAGCCACGATGGATTCATTGATTAAATCGGGATTTCTGGGTGGTGCGCCCAGTGCCTGAAGATAAGTAGTTAGGTCGTCCAGGTGAGAATCAGTGAGCTCTTCGTCGTGATTACTGTGCTTTTTACATTCCAGCTGTTCGATACCACAGTTTGCATTGGGTTCCAGTGCTGTGTTCACGCCAATATCATTGTTCAACGCATCTGCTGAGAAGCTGCGCAAGCTCGGTTGGGTAGCCTTCCAGCCAAAGCGTCCTACCTGGGGAAGAGGTGTTGAGCCCGTATCGACCAGTGATACTCGCCCAGAGATACCATCGCTATTGGAATCGTTAGGGTCGTGCCACTCAAGGATTTCTGTTTCGTCAACCGCCTCAAGTAAGCCCAAGCCAGTGATGTTTTGTGGCATACGTGGCGAAAAGTAATCAGCGGATGTGTTTTCACCTTCATTGGTTGTTACTACATAAGTGGGGGACTGTAGGGTGTAGCTATCCCCATTGGCATAGCTACCTTGAATGGGGCTATAGGTGACTTGAATAGATCCTTCTGGGGCTATGTCACTATTGAGTGAATGGGTTTGGAGGACAGGGCCAAAGTAGTGGTTTGGCAGGGGTTGTCCTGCTTGGGTTATTGCACCGGACGACAGCTTAAAGACCATCGAATTGGGAACACTAGCCTCTGAGGGGGCCGGGCCCCGGCCGTTATTGATATGGCACGCCAGACATGACTGCTCAATGGTTAAGCCTGCTGATAGGTTTGCCATTTGGTTGAAGTCTGGGTTCCCGAGTTCCTCGTGCTCTCCGGTATTAAACCGGGTGTGGAATATCCTGCGACCATCTAGAAACTCGTTGTGCGTCTCCCACTGGATGTTGAGGGCTTCTCTGAAGTAGGCTGTCCAGTCGGCGATTCCGCTATCCACGATGTAAGTATCATAGACATCAATACCATCCAGTATTGGGTAGGTGACTTCAACGGCATCAGCGTCGGAAGCCGTTGCCCATTTACCATCGCTGCCAGCGTAGTAGGTAAGAGTATTATCGTCAGTATTTACTGAAATGACTTCTGAAGCGGGTACCGGGTCAGTAGCCCTGATGTATGCTGCGGTTGCTTCACCGGCACTTTCAACAGCGGTCTCAGTTTCCAGGTCTGCAACCATATGAATACCGGGTTGGCCCAGGAGAATGCGGTAGGTGTCTGTGTAGTAAACTGTCTGCCCACTGACATTCTCATCGCCCTCCTCAATGCCAATGAATTGCTGAAACTCCACCTCCATCCATTCGCCGACTTCCAGCTGCCCGTCATCACCATCGTGAGCATCGTAGGTGATACGACATACCCAGACTTGGCCTCTCCCATCTTCATCAGCTTCCCGGTAAGGGGTTTCATCAAATCTGGCGTTGCTATTAAAGTCAGCGCGGTGTTCATTTGAATAAGAGGAGCGGCATTCGGGTGGCCGATAAAGCGCGTATTCGGCAGAGTAAAAGATCTCAATCAGGTTCTCACCGGCGGGCGTATGGTCGTGAATCTCTATGCCAAAGGTTCTGTGTTCAAAGTAGAAGGTCGGGAACTCGTAAAAACTATCCTCGGATTCATGTCGCAGACGTGCTCGGCCACTTGCCAGTGTTACAATGGTGCCATCTTCCTGAATATACCAGTGTTGAGACTCTTCTTCTGGCTGCTCAGTATCAAATAGAGGGGTATATTCTATGGACGCGGTTTGATTAATTTCCTCTGCCGCACGATCAAAAACCATCAGTTCCCACAAACTATATTGCGAACTCCCCTCACTGAGTTCAGTTCCGTTTAGCTGAACATAGCGATACTCTCCACCAATTAGGTGAGAGTCAATTCGTTGGCCATATTCTCCTGAATCAGCTGTTGCCAGGGTGGTCCATGTTGTGCCGTCGCTTGAGCCCAGTACCTCGTAAGATTTTGCGTTGTGGTCGCCCCAGTCTAGGACCACTTTGCTGAGCAAGTGTGTAGATTTAAGGTCAAGGGTGAGGCTTGATGTGCTGGCAGTATCACCACTTTCCCAAAGTGTCCTTCTTAAGTCATCAATGGCAAGGACCCCGTTGCCAGAACTGGAAGAAATAGTTCCACTACCTGCAATATTTTGTCCAACCTCTTCATCGGACTCAGCGGGCTCACCGCTTGAAGTTGGTGTTTCATCACTGGAGCTGTTGCCCTGAGAGTTGGGGGTAGCTTCTGTGGGGTCTTCATCAGAGCTATTATCCCCGCCTCCACCACCACATCCGGACAATACCATTATGAATAAGGCGAAAAATGCTGTTAAACAGATTTTTGCCAGTGGATTGATTGTTTTCTTGAAATACGGATCCATATATTTCTCTTTTTATCAACAGCTATTTATAGTAATAGTGATGAAATGAACTTTATCTGTAATTTAAACGGAGAATTTTCAAAATTCCTGTTGAGGGTGCTTGGTTCGGGGTAAAAATAATTTAACTATTATTTTTGGTGTGTGTCCTTTTGTTTGTATGTGCTGCTGTCTTTTGGTGATGATTACTCTTGGTAAATATTGGATATGAATTTTCTAGCTTGATTTGTAGGACGGCATAATAGTTATATTTTTTATTTGCATCGTTATGCTGCGCCCACAGGGGATGAATTTAAGTTAAAAAGGACAGCGATATGAGCTTGTTCTCAGCTTTCTGTTTTACTTCGCACGAAGTATGTGATAAGGCGGACCTTGTGTCTGTGATTTAGATCGGTGCATTTAATAGGTCTGACTTATAGATTGATATCGTGTGTCAGTTGTGATGCTGAGTGCGTTAAAAAGTTAATCTTTAGTCTTGTGTAAGATTTGACACGGCTAAAAATAGTTATTTAAAGATTGGTATTTAGTTTTCTACCCACAGTTACCTTTATTCTCATGGGTGTTTTTTATTAATTAACAAGCTCACCAACACTAGGTGTCACGCTCTAAGTCTTGATAATTAATTTTTTATACGCGAAGGTGTTATGTATATTGAAAGGTGAGCCGTACTTTTTTATGAATGGTTATCGAACATTGATCATCGCTACGTCGAGCCTGATTCTTATAAAAAGCCCAAGCTTACTGGAGTGGCTGGTTTTATCTATTGATTAATACAGCAATGACTTGAGCAGGGTGTGTAGATTATTTGATGGTGCTCATCGTTCGGAAAGTAAGCCGAAATCTCTTCGGCTCAGATAATATCGAGAAATGAGTATAGTTTTAAAAATCTACTTGTATTGCTGAGCTTTGAATCTTTATCGCGATTTTATAAATGGACTTAGGAAGGCCTCCAGCGTTCAATAAGATCAGAATACTGGAGGCTTTTAGCTATTGAGACACTACTTCCTCACTAGTAATAACCCGGTTTCCGTATGATCTGTATAAGGGAACTGATCGAACAGAGCAAATCGCTCAATGTGATGGGTTTTGTTCAGCGACTCCAGGTTTTCCAATTGGGTTTCCGGGTTGCAGGAGATATACAGGATTCTCGGGAAGCGGGCGACCATCGCACAGGTGTCTTCATCCAAGCCCGCTCGGGGAGGATCAACCAGGACGGTGGAGAAATCGTAGCTATCCAGATCTATATCCTTAAGGCGGCGAAAGGGGCGTACCTTATCAATGGCCTGGGTAAACTCTTCACTGGACAGGCGTACGATATCCAGATTGGTGATCTGGTTGTTGGCGATATTCTCCTGGGCGGAATTTACCGATACCTTGGAGATTTCAGTGGCCAGGACCTTGCGGAATTTCTCGCTGAGCGGGATGGTGAAATTGCCATTGCCGCAGTAGAGCTCCAGCAGATCGCTATCACTATCTCCGCAGGCACTTCTCGCCCACTGGATCATGGATCGACAGATCTCTCCATTGGGTTGGGTAAAGCTGCCTTCTACCTGTTTGTACTGGTAAGTTTTCCCATCGATATCCAGTTTTTCGGTAACGAAGTCGCGCTCCAAAACCACTTTTTGCTTGCGCGAGCGCCCCAAAATCGGGAATCCCAGCTGTGTTTGGAGTGCTTTGGCTTCCTCCTCCCAGGCTTCGTCCAGTTTCTTGTGGTAGATCAGCGTAATCAGCGCATCACCATTCAGCGTGGTAAGAAACTCGGCGGAGAACAGGCGTTTGCGCAGGACTTCGCTATTATTGACAGCAGCCAGCACCTTCGGCATCAACTGGTTCATCAGCTCAGAGCCGACGGTAAACTCATCGATGATAAAGGGCTTCTTGTACTCACCCTGGCGGTACATGGCGTAATTGGCTACACCTCCCTCATGCCACACCTTGAATTCTGCGCGCAGGCGGTAGTGAATGGGTGGGGAGGGGAAGAGTTCCGGCTCCAGGTCAGTGAACTTGCTATAAGCTTCTTGCAGGCGCTCGGCCTTGTTGTGAAGCTGTTGTGGGTAGTCGTCAGTATTAACGCGGTACAGTGCCATATTACAATGCGGTGTCAGTACAAAAAGCGGGCGCGAATTATATAGGAAACCGTATGGCAATAGGTGAGATAAAAATTCCGGTTCATGGGCAGGGGCTTCACGAGTTTACCGGCAGTGTAGTTGATTGGGTCAGTGAGCAGGCCTTCGATGAGGGTCTGTGTACACTTTTCATACAGCACACCTCTGCAAGTTTACTGATTCAGGAGAATGCCGACCCCAGTGCGCGCCGTGACCTTGAGAACTGGCTCAATCGACTGGTGCCGGAAAATGACTCGCTTTATACCCATACCCTTGAAGGGCCAGATGATATGCCGGCCCATATCAAATGCAGCCTTACCGCGACCAGCTTGTCCATTCCAGTGCAAAAGGGGCGTCTGATGCTGGGTACCTGGCAGGGGATCTACCTTTGGGAGCACCGCCATCACCACGGGGCTCGGCACGTAATCCTGCATATCTGATTCAATGCCGCGTGTTGGTGGCGATAGCTAGACGGCTACGCCAACTGCTTGGCAGTACTGGTCGATCAATGACTGGGTTGCGCGGGCCCTCTCTATAGCCTGGATACGATCAACTTGATTATCTGGGGTTGTTAAGTGGCAGAAGTCTTCGATCATCTGTACCGCCTGCGATCGTTCTATTGGCACTTGCTGGTGCTCGAACTCGTCTGGGGATGCCTCCCCCGGCGAATCACAAATTCTGGCGTATATTCAGGGTTGTAAAAGACTGCGCTGTCTCTCCAGTCGAGCACAAAGTTATCCAGTTGGATCAGGCCGTTTTCACCCAGGATGTCCAGGTCCATTTGCCAAACGCCTGAGTCATAGCCGAAGTCAAAAGTTGACGTCTGCCCGCTGGCAAATTCAATCAGGCCCGCACCGCTTATAATGGTCCCTGTTTGTGAGTCCCGCTTTATCGCTCCTGAAATTGTCTTTATTGCTCCTATAGGGCGCATAAATTCGACGATTGCACGCATGTTGTACCAGCCGATATCTCCTATTGCGCCAGTGGGTTCTTTGTGCGAATCGAAGCGAATATTGTTGCGGTCCATCATCGAGACAAAAAAGGCGCTGTGAATTCTGTTCACCGGGCCCAGATGCTGTTTTTGTTGCTGAATAATTTTGGCCGTGCGGGGATGGTGGGTGAAATGTGTGGCATCCATAAATGCCAACCTTTCAGACTGAGCACGTGCGGCAATTTTGTCGACCGAAGCAGTATTGAGAAAAGGTTTCTCGCAGAGAAGATGCTTATGATTGGCCAGTGCCGCGAGGCAGATTTCCTCGCGGCTGGTGGTGGGGCTAGCCACGTAAATGGCATCCGAATCTTGCGCTTCTAGCAGAGATTTCCAATCCTCGTAGGTATTGGGAATTTGATGCTCACGGGCAAACTCCTTGGCTTGCGAATACCGTCTGCTGGCAACGGATGAGAGGCAGGCACTGTTAGCACGACTGATTGCTTTGCAGGTAAAGTCGGCAATCGCGCCACTGCCGACTATTCCAAAGCGCAGCTTTGACATTGGATGACTCCTGGTGAGATTTAAAATTGAGAGCGATAGATTGCGCTTCTACCAGAGTCTAGAGCAGGTGATTGATGGGGGCGGTCAGCCGGATATTTAGAGGGGAAACTGACCAGGCTGTATCAAAGTGCGCCTGGCCGGTGGAGAAATTTATAGGCAATTGGTTGGTTTGGGTAAGCCGGCAATTTTGCTGGCCACTTTTGCCGGGCTTGGGGGGAAAAGCTGCATCAAATAGATACTGCGTCCTTTTTCTGCGCCAAGATGCTGGCCAATATACTTCACCAGGGGACGCATCGCGGGAGATAGTTCAAACTCGCGGTAGAACTCTTGTAACAGTTCGATAATCTGCCAGTGTTCTTCGGTTAACTCGATACCTTCGCCATTAGCTAACTGAATGGCTGTGTCCTTGCTCCAATCATCGAGGTTGCGCAGGTAGCCCTCTTTATCCAAGGGGATTTCCTGTCCATTAACTACCAG
The DNA here is from genome assembly GCF_030012985.1 of Microbulbifer sp. VAAF005. Lineage (NCBI taxonomy): Bacteria > Pseudomonadati > Pseudomonadota > Gammaproteobacteria > Cellvibrionales > Microbulbiferaceae > Microbulbifer > Microbulbifer sp. VAAF005. Next base: position 5,361,369 of record NZ_CP120233.1, read on the forward strand.
GTTGCTCATTTTTTCTTACCGAAACCAGCTGACTATGGGGTGATGCTCGGTACAGAGCTGTACCCAGCGAGCATCATCGATTATTTCTACCTTATCCATGGTTGCCGCAAGTTGTTGCTGGCCTCGTGCAGCGGCATCAGCTTCGAGGCAATAAACTTGGCCATTTGGCACGGTTTCGAGGGCCTCGTGGCGCAGTGCAAGGGTGCCGTCCTCAATTAGAAGCAGGGCGTCATCTTGGGCAAATGCATCCAGGCATTCCCTAAGGGCACTGCTGGTAAAGGGGGATTTGCTGACAATATGCAAAGTCATATCAGAAGCTCAATACGATGGGGTAGGCGGCGATCAGTGAGCCGGTATCATTTACGGTTTTAGTTTCTGCGCCGGCAACCTGAATTTGTTCCAGGCGGATATTGCGTTCGGCGAGGCTTTTTTCACAAACAAAAAACTGTTCAACCCCAAACATAGGCAGAGCCTGCAAATTGCGTCGCAGGCTTTTCTGGCCGATATCCGCAGGTGATTGCTGGTCCAGCAATTGGAATACCCCATCGCCGAGAAATAGCAGGTCCATGTCCTGTTCCATCGCCGCCGCTGCCAGTACGGCTTCGATACCTTCCCGCGCCAGGGCATTGCCGTAGGGGGCGGTGCGGCATAGGGCCAATGATTTAGTGCTCATGCTCAGCCTCCAAAGGTAATCAGGCGATCGGAGTTGGCGACAGCGTCGGTGAGTTGGCCGAGTCCAGCCAGCTCAAAACCCTCTGCCAAGTTGGCGGCGGGTCTTTCCAGGCGCTCGGCCTCTCTCTGATTCAGCACACCGCGTCGTTGCGCAGCGGCAATACAAACTACCAAGTCCAATTGGTGCTGGCGGCCCAGTGCCTGCCACTCGGCAGTCAAATCGGTTTCGTCCTGGGGGAGCCGTTACGGCATTGCCGTTTTGCACGCCGTCGCAGTAGAAAAATACTCGATAAATTTCGTGGCCTTGCTCCAGGAGGGCTTTGGCAAATCGGAGTGCACTGGATGCAGATTGGCTGCTGTGAGGAGCGGAGTAAACCGTAAGGGAAAACTTCATAGGGGCTCAAATAGTAAAATGCCCCGCAGTGCGGGGCATTGTGACTTGCTCAATAAAGTTGTTGCTTAGTCGTCGGAGGCGAATCCGAAGATGTGCAACAAGCTGGTGAACAGGTTCAGAATGTTCAGGTACAGGGAAACCGTAGCCATCAGGTAGTTGGTTTCGCCACCGTTAACGATGCGGCTGGTGTCATACAGGATAAAGCCGGACATCAGCAGGGCAATAACGCCGCTCAGGGCAACGTTAAACAGTGGCATGTGGATGCCAAACAGGCCTGCAATAACGAGGCCCAGGGCACAAACCACGACCGCGATGATTCCTACAAATAAGAAGCCGCGCATAAAGTTGAAGTCTTTACGGGTGGTCAGTACATAGGCAGACAGGGCAAAGAAGATGACTGCAGTTGTTCCCAGAGCCTGCATAACAATCTGGCCGCCACCGGGGATGCTTAAGTAGTGGCCAAGCATTGGGCCAAGAGAGGCACCCAGCAGGCCGGTAAATGCGAATACAACACCTACACCGGCGGAGGAGTTTGCTGTGCGAGGCAATACGAAAAAGATTAAGGCCAGGGCTGCCAGGGAGCAGATCAGGCTCATGCCACGGCCCATGCCAATAGCCATGGAAATGCCAGCGGTAATGGCGCTGAAGAGAACGGTCATTGCCAGTAAGGCATAGGTATTGCGCAACACCTTCGCCGATTCCGAGCGATCCAGTGCGCGGGTTTGAGTATAAGCTTGCGGTTGCATTTAGCGACTCCTGCTATTAATTGATAAAAGAATCATATCGCTCGCAGTGGGGGGCATCAAGTCGGGGAAACCCTTTTAATGCCCGTCTGCCAGTCTCTATGAATTCGCAAAAACCCTATATTTTTAAAGGATTTATTCAAATATTCTCCGCTTATTGTGGGGGCTGCGGGGCATTTTTCAAGTGTTATTGCTTGGGGTGGAAGGTGTTAAGAATGAGGGGCGCGATAAGCCGAGATCGATTACTTTCTCCCCTTGATGGGTAAGTCAATATCCACGATCAATGGCAGGTGATCTGAGGCTTGGCGGGTCAGTGAAGTCTTGGGCACCCGTACCCGTTTCACATTGAGTCCTGCACTGAGGAATATGTGATCAATGCGGACCTTTAGAAAGGTTCCTTTGGGGGTGTGGCGAGGCGCCTGTTCCTGGGCATCCCTGAGATAGCCCCCGAGGCGCTTGCACTCGGCAGAGTTGGGTAGCGCGTTGAAGTCCCCCAGCAGCACTCGCTCTCCGGTGCAGCGGGGATTGCTAAGCCATTCGGGGCCGAGAAGGGCATCTACCTGACGCAGCCGCTCTGCACGGGATAGCCCCAGGTGGGTGTTGATAATCTGGATAGGTTTGCCATTGGCCTCGATTTCCACCCAAACAGCTCCGCGAGGTTCGTCTGCAGCAGGGTTAAAAAGCCCCCCTTTGCCGGAGGGAGGGCCGGGCAAAATCCCTTTCTTGATGAGTCGGGCGGGGAGATGGGTGAGGATCGCATCGCCGTAGCGCTCCTCTTTCATATTTATGGTTGGCTGGAAGTGCAGGTCCATTGCCAGTAGACGAGCAAGTCTCTCAGCCTGGTCGAGGCCTCCGGTGCGTTTGCGCATGACATCCAGTTCTTGTAATGCCACCACATCCGGGCGATAGCGGGCAATTACCCGGGCAATTCGCTGTGGGGAGAGCTTGCCATCTAGCCCTCGGCAACTGTGTACGTTGTAGGTCATGATGCGCAAAACAGTTTTTGGCATCCTGTGGTTATCTACCTTCATGGGGCGGGCGCCACGGAGATAGGCGCGGGCTGTGGAGCGCAGATCCTGCGGGCGCCAATAACCCCGGCTGGGGTCAGGGGGCTGGATATCCTCTGGCATCAGGGCGAAGGCATGGGTTTCATTGGGGCCAGAGCCACCATGGCTGCCATTCTCCATGGCGAAAGTCATGGGTTGCTGCATGCCGGCACACCAGCCGTACATCATAAAGTCGCCAGAGTCTGGATGCCGACACAGGCTGGCCATATCCTCAGCGGCTTCAACCGGGTAGGGGTGCTCGTCCCCCATCAGCTTGCGTCCGTCTTCAGGAAGCTTGATGGGGCCATCTTTCCACCATCCACGCACTGGTGAGGAAGCGGGGGAGGATGGGTCTTCCAGATAGAGCACTAGGGGCACTTTGGCTTGTTCTACCATCCTTTTGGCGGCATCTGCCCGGCTGGTGCCGTTCAAGTCTATGTTGTACAGCATGGCGATTGGGCCCAGGGCCGCTACGGCAGTGGGTGCTCTATCGCCCTCTTGTTTGGACTCCTCCTCGATACTGCTTTTGTCCATCCACTCACTGCCGAACAGGCGGGCCCGCTCGAATCGGACCTTTTTGGGGATGGTGGTAGATTTGATCTGTGGCGCTGAAGGTAAACTGGATAGAGCTTCCGAGAGGGCATCGCCAAGGCTGCGCCCATTGACTTCTTCATAGGCTACGGTTTGTTCCTGACCGTGGTCTGAAAAAATCCACACATCGTAGTGCCGCCGTTCAGAACCGTGAGCAGCCTTCCAGATTTTGGCTATCGCGCTGTCTATCCCTTTTAATACCCAGTGGGCAAAGGCTGACTTTGGCCCGCGCCGGTGGGATTGTTCATCGTAACCAAGTAGGTTGATGTAAATAATCGGTAGGCCACGGGTGATATCGACTTTCACCCCCATGGTACACAGTTCCCTGGTAAGAATGGTGATGGCGACCCTTGTTGGGATAAACATCAATTCCTTTAGCAGGTTTTGGCCGGCAATAATCCCGCGTATGCAATCTACCAGGGATAAAACCAATTCAACCAAAATCAGAGCTGTGGTACGAACCAGGCTCCAAATATTGGTGAGAATCAAGATGGTGATTGCTATAGGGCCGGCCTCGCGTAGAGCCGGACCCCAACCCTGATCTGCAGGACAGAAGTGTGCTTCACCGGTTTTTGTACCGGCCTTGAATAAACTTAGGTAACAACTGCCTCCTCTTAAAAGTGGATCCCGGTGTTGAGCCTTAATTCTCTTTTCTACCAGGGCGGCAACCTCCGGGTCATACATGCGCCCCAGCTTTTGTGTCTCATGGACCAGAAAACCAAAGGCGGGTACGGCTTGGCGCACTCCGTAAAAAAGCTCGGCCTGTACCGCCGGAGTTGTCGAGGGTACTCCTGGGTACATATGCTCCAGGCGATAGTGCTCTTTCCTTATTAACCGTTTGAGGAATGGCATCCGTCCCCGGGCTAGTGCTTTGAGAAGTTCGGGGTAGGCCAGCCCGTCAATTTGAATCAAAATGAGCCCTGGAGCATGAGGGCTGTTTGGGTTAGTGGATAACCCAAGCAGGCGAGTGATCCACTCACTTCGACTTAGTCGGCGGCGCCAGCGTCTGATGGATAGTCCGATACGGCTTAACATGGTTTCTGGACTAACGCTTGGGTGGTTGATTCAGGGCTGCGCCGGCAGCTTCGGTGAAGCCTTCAAAAATTTCCCATTGTATGGTGATTAATTTTCCCGTGCGTACACATCGCGCGTAAATGGAATTATCAAGCGGCCAGTTGTAATGCACTAGTGGTTGATAAAGATCCAGCGCACGTTGCGCACAACTCTTCATGGAGAAATCCTGGGCAGTTAATCTGGCTTCTTTAATTAGTTGCTGACGGCGATCGTGAGGCTGGTTGTGAAACCAGCGTATTGCTGCAACAAAATCATTGAGTGTTTCTTTGGTTACAAGGCAGCCGTTAATGCCTTGTTTCAACATATCTCGTGATCCATTGGCTTCGAGAGCAATCACTGGCACCCCAGATGCCATTGCTTCAGATAAAACTAATCCTTGAGTTTCAGTGGTGGAAGTAAACAGGAAAGTATCCATTGCACTGTAAACATCACGGCGTGCATTGCCAATTACTTTTCCCGGCATATGCACCCGCTGTATTAACTTTTTATTGATAAAAAACTGTTGAAGCTGATCTTCCAGTGGCCCACTTCCAGCGAGCAGGAAATGGGCGGAAGGATATTCTTGTAAAAATTTGGCGACAGCCTGACAAAGGAAAATAAGGTTTTTTTCTTTCCCAAAACGTCCCAAGTGCCCCAGCAGAAATGCCGATGCAGGTATTTTCAACTTTTTCCTTAGTTGATCTCCCTTGCCATGGGCGTACTGTTCCGGATCTACTCCGGTAGGGACTTCCGCAATTGGAGTTTGTACCCCTCGCTCCCGGAGTAGCCTCACAATACTCATGCTTGGGGCCAGGACGAGGTTCGCTTTATTGGCATATCGGGTTGCGACCTCCATAACGAAACGTTTTAGTGCTTGCGAATCTCCCATTAAGTTGTGGGTGTAGTGTTCATACAGCGTGTGATGGGTAAAAACGAGGGGAAGTTCCCGCTCCCGCGAAATTCGTAGCGCACTTAGTCCTAAAAGGAAAGGATGGTGAGCATGAAGGATATCCGGGCGGAATTTATCTAGTGCGTCATTCAAAACGCCTGAAAATGGCAAAGCCATGGAAAAGTCGGTGCCGTTAAAATTCTGGATTGAGTGAATTCTCAGAATATGCTCTTCATCATCGGATTTTTGAGAGAACTCGGGTGCTATTACGAGTACCTTGTGCCCGAGTTTTCGGTACTCCTTGCTAAAGGCTGCGACGGAGTGTGCAACACCGCCTACGTGGGGCAGGTAGGTGTTAGTGAGCATAACGATATTCACTGAGGGCTCAACTCCGCACTCTGGGCATCGTCTGTAATCAGCACAGACCGGAAGCCGATAGCTTTAATGGCGATTGCTGGGGGTTTTCCATGCCAATCGGCAGCCCAAGAAACCTTGGGCGTAGAGCCTGGTTGGATTTCCAGGGTGACTGGTCCAAAGCGAGTGGGTGCGGGCCCAAAGCGGATGGGGTGATCGGAGTCGGTGCCTTGGAGCCATTCCGGGGGTAATCCGGAGATCAGTACCAGGGCATCTTGCTCTTCCCGTACAAAGCAATTGCGCTGCATCGCCACCCACTCAGCTGCCGCCCAGGCATGTTGTCCATCTCCCATACATCCTCCGAGGGAGTGGGGGTGGATAGCCTCTGGCCATTGTCCCGTTGGTGATGCCAGCTCTGCCACACTGCGCATAAGGTCAATACAGCGAGGATCCCCAGCGCGAAGCAATACCTGGGCAATATGGAGGGTGAGGTAAGCGTTAATGCCTGAGTGGATCATGTCCTGGAAAAAGCCGCCACTGACAAAACACTTCTTCATCAGGTATTCCGCCAGGTCTATCAGTCTAGGGTCTTCGGGGGGATAAAGTTGTAGAGGATAACCGGCGGCGATTGACCCGATGGCTCCGGCATCCAGGCGCCGGTTTGGTGAAGCGGGCATAGCGGGACGTCCCAGGCGGTCTTGAGCGCCTTGAAGGCTGTGGTCAATGGTGCGCTGGAAGTCGCTGGCAGCATTATTAAAGCGATGGGCATTGTCATCCATCCCCTCGCGCGTACAGATGGCCGCTGCACTTTGTAAACCGGCGACGCCCCAGAAATCATCCCAGTAGTAGCAGTCGTTGGGTCCAAGGTGTTCTGCACTGAAACCTGCCGGCAGAAGCCCTCCACAGAGACTGTCATCTTTCGGTAGGCGCTTACCGATAATCCACTTGGCACCTTTTACAACAGGGTCACACCATGCCTGCTTGAGGGGGCTGCCGGTTAATTCACCGTAAAGGTTAAAAATCCACAGGGCTTCGCCATTTGAATCCCACTCCCCGTCCTGAGAGTGAAAAAATCCATCCCGCTTTTGCCGATGGGGAAACTGCTCCAGGGCTCTCTCTGCGCGGTTGATAAAGCCAGCAAAAAGTAGCGACTGGATCATAAACGCGGCATCTCGAAACCAAAACCGCTTGTAGGTGTATGGCCCTGGGTAAACATCTTTGGGTGAGTGGAGGATGAGGGTACGTATTGCCGAGTCGTAGAGAAATTGAAACTTTTCGTCGGGCACGGTTAGGGCGCAGTGACCTTCCAGGACGTGTTCCCAGCAGAGGGGAGAGCGTTGTTTGCTCTCTTCTGTAACCAAGGGGATGGCAACTTCAATCTTACGGGATTTTCGGTCTTCAATACGAAACATGGCAGCTGCGGAGGCCATGCCAATATCGCAAAGCCCTTCGCGGCTACTCTCCTTATCTCTGAGATGTAGATAGATATCACCGCGCTTGTAGTTAGATGCCAAATGTTTGTCTACCTGCTGACTGAACTCGACTGCAGCCTTATCTTCAATAAGCCAACTGCGCCCACTGTCGCTCAGGCGAACCTTATGTACAAAGCTGACCCCTTCGGGGTTGCAGGGGCGTAGAACGACCATGAGCCAGCCTCCTCCTGGGCACTGCGCGTTGAGTTCTAGCACGCAGCGGGGGTGGCCCTGGAGTAGGCTCGCTGAAGCTCTGTTGTGTAACTTAAGACCGCGACGGTGGGATTCTGTGACTATTGCAATATCATCTCCCAGTTCCTGGTGCTGGTTGCAGAATCCGAGGGTAGAGGGCATCAACTCTTCACCGCTGTCACTGATAATCCAGGCATCGATAGACCAGCCATCGTAGTGGGGTGTTAGCAGGCCTCGCGGATCTATAATCGGTAACTCTTCGCAGTCCGGTATGCCAACTGCAGTCCAGTTTCGGTGGCTTAGGTTGCAGTGACTAATGGAAAAGGCGCGTGGAATAAACGACTTGTCATGGGGGTCGAATTGGCGCTGGATCCAGTAGGGCCAAACCCAGTCCAGGTTGTGTTGTATCACCTTGCTGTTAATTAACGCACGAGCGTGAAATACCGCTCCTGCTCGCAGCAGCTCGATGGGTTCACTCACCTCCGAGGGTTCAGCAAAGCGCTGTAAATGCGCCATTAACGTGAGTGGGTCAAGGAAACCGTGAGCGGTGGCAAAGCGGCGTACGAAGAAGCGCCAAGGGAGCCATTTCATCCAAGGCATCAGAGGTCCTCTTCTTTAATAATTCTTTTCAATGCACGGCGAGCCATGCGGGTGAGCCCGATTAGTGCGATGACGGCGAGGGCAAAACCGGCAATGTAAAACCCCCACTGGACGGGCGTGCGTTCCTCAACCTTACCCAGGGAGGTAAGGTCTGCGGCAATAGAGCCGATGTAAACGTTGTGTAATGTGAGTGGGATAACTCCAAGCGCATTGCCGATCACAAAGTCACGCAGTCGAACCGGAGTTAGTCCAAAGAAGTAGTTCGACAACTTAAAAGGGAATAGGGGGACCAGTCGGGTCAGCATAATCATTTGCCAACCCTCGCGACGAATCACCTCGCCGACCGTTGCGGGTTTGATATGGGACATAATCCACCGGGAGGCTCTTTCGCCGAGGAGATAGCGGGCGATTAGAAATGCCAGGGTTGCCCCGAGTACGGTGCCGGCGATGACCAGTAGGGTTCCTTTTATAACGCCAAATACAAACCCCGCTCCCATCGTAAAAATGACGCCAGGTAATAAAAAGACGATTGCTGCGGCCACAATTAAGATAAATAGCAAGCTTGTCTGCCAGCCCTGCTCGTTGAGCCATTGCATTAGCTCAATAATTTGGTCATCAAGGTCAAAATAAACCAATAAACTCAATACCCCGGCTACGGCGATAGTGCAAACCGCGAGAATCAATAAAGGAAGAAGCTTCGCCACCATAGGGTTATCCACGGAACCAAAGAAACACGGTTTTGATTGCCGCCATTAATTAGCCTAGCTAAAGGATGGCGACAGGCGATACTTCTTTATGGCGTCCTGACAGTTTTTATTGGGCAAATTGATGGGTGAGACGAAATATCCCGAAGGGCATTGGTGGTTTCGATAATGACTCTTTAGTTTTGAGTGGATGGAATATTAATTTGTTGATTTATTAAAAATTTAAATATCAATTAAGAGGATAAGCAGGAATCCGCCAGTCTGGGTTCAGTGGCCAGGACAGTGGCTGTCAACAGATATACTTACTCGATCCTAAATTTATTTGCGCAGTGAGCAGATCAAAATTGTTGCTGGAAATAGAGGTGACCGTTGTTCGAGTGCGCGCTCGCAATATTGCTAACTGGCGGTGGAGCCTGGAGCTATGCCAGCGAACCGGTTTTGACTCTGGAGGATGCTGTTGATTTGGCGGTGACTGCCAATTTACGGGTTCAAGCGGCTGCACTTGAAGTCAATGAGGTTTGGGATGACGTTGAGGCATTAAAAACAAGGCGCTATCCCCGGTTGGAAATGAAAGCGGGCATCATTGATAACCTTACACGCCAGAGGTATACCTTTGATCGTGGCGTCTGGGTGCAAAACTCCCCAATTGGGCCTATTCCTCCAGAAGATATCGAGATCACATCAGAGGAAGGTGTGACCAAGTCCTTTTCCGTCAGTGCGACCCAACCTATCACACAGTTGTATACCATAGAGCTCGAGATTTGTGAGGGGTATGTTGTGACCGAAATGGCGGAGGAGAAAGTTCGCCTGGTGCAACAGGATGTGGGCTACCTCACCAAGATCCAGTACTTTGAAATTGGCAGAATACTTGGGGATCTACAGGCTGTAGATGAAGCCATTATCTTCCTTACTTCCCTGAGTGAGCTTGTAGGGAATTATGTCGCGCAACAAGTTGCCCTTGAATATGAACTCTTGGATGTACGTGCACGCCTTGCGCAGCGCAAATTGGAGCGCCAGCGTCTTACCGATGAAATGGCTACAGCGAAAGAGCGTCTCAATGCATTGATGGATCGGGATGTTGAAACTCCTTTCAATATTCAGAGTCTTCCAAACCCTCATCATTTAGTCTTCGATATAGAAACTTCTTTGGGGCTAGCCTTTGAGCAGCGTCCAGATCTCGCTGAGTCAGAGCTGTCAATTGAGCGCGCTGAATATAGCTACGATGTTAAAAAGTCTGAATATATCCCCGATGTAGATTTGACTGTTGAATACCTAAAACTCTATGACGTTAGGTTGATACCTGATGCCGAAGCATTTGTTGCTCTGGAAATGCGCTGGGAGTTTTTTGATTGGGGGCGAAAACGAGATGAGCTATCCAGTCGTGCCAGTAAAATCATTGAAGCTGAAAAAAAGTCGGAAGAGGTTCGCAATCGAATAGAAATAGAAGTGCGTGAGAGCCTGCGACGATTACGTACCTCCCAAGAATCTGTGGGAGTTGCAAGGGAATTACAGGCAGCTTACCAAGAGAAAGTGCGTGTAATGACAAATCGTTACCGCGAACAAGCCGCAGTTCTAAGTGATGTACTGGAGGCGGAAAAACAGCTTTTTCGCGCGAATAGTGATTACAACCGCGCTGTACTTTCTGTGTGGGGATCTTTGGCTGAATATGAAAGGTCCGTGGGGGAGGTGTGATAAATGCGCTTTATCAGCCTTTGTCTTTTTACAATGCTAGTGGTTGTTACAGGTTGTCACCGCCATCCACCAGAGAAAAAGCCCACACCAGTAGAAGTTTTTGTTGCCCGCACGCAAGACGCTGCAGCGGGTTATCCCTATTCTGCAGTTGTCAATCCTTATACACAAGTTGATGTGGCGTTTCGAGCTGAAGGCTATGTACGTGTGATTCCATCCCGAAAGGCGCTCGGACAGACTCGTTTGCTGCAGGGAGGAGATTATGTAAAACGTCACGAGGTACTGGCTAAGATTGATGACGAGCAATATCGGGATCGCGTGGTGGAAGCAGCTGCAAACGTGAGTAAAGCTGAAGCGGAACGGCGTAAAGCTGATCTTAACTACAAAAGGGCAACTGCACTTTTTGCCACGGCTAGTATCACCGCTCCTGATTATGATACAGCCAGGGAAGAGTATGAAATTGCACAGGCTACAGTCGTTGGCAGTAAGGCTCATTTAGACCGGGCAGAGGAAGAGTTGCGGGATACAGTGCTGCGATCCCCACTTACCGGAATTATCCTGCAGCGGAACATTGAAGTGGGCACATTAGTTCACACACAGTCGGTTGGTTACATTGTGGCTGATATCACTCGAGTGAAGGTTGTATTTTCTGTACCGGACTTGGTGTTGAGTTATGCCCCTCTAGGTAGTGTGGTGTCACTGCGTACGGAGTCATTACCAGATCTTACTTTCAAAGGGATGATCACTGAAGTTTCCCCTATGGCTGACCCTCGAACTCGGGTATTTGCAATTACGGTCACTGTTGATAATCCCAAGGCTCAGTTACGGGTAGGTATGATTATGTCTCTGGCATTGGACAAAATACCGATACCTCAAGATAGGGTCGTTATACCGCTTTCTTGTTTAGTTGCTCATCCGGGAAAAGCAAAAGGGTTTGCTGTATTTGTATTGGAGAGAGATGGAGAAGTTTTGCGAGCAAAGCTAAGAAAGGTACTCCCGGGACAGGTAACAGGCAACGATATTGTCATTATCCAGGGGGTTACGGAGGGCGAGGAAGTGGTTTCTACTGGTGCTGCTCAGCTCAGCAATGGGGAAGCCATAATAGTCGTGCCTTGAGGACTAGGGGATGGCAGATCAGAAAGAAAAAAGACATGCAGAAATTGTTGAGGCGGAAAGTCACCACCGTTTCAATACTGCCCGTTTTTTTGTAGATAATCCGAGTATTTCGGCAGCATTGCTGGTGACTTTCCTGATATGGGGGGTGGTTGCCTATCTATTCATGCCAAAAAGTAAAGATCCAGACATTCCTGTGCGTATTGCAATAGCGACGACTCATTGGCCAGGACAATCAGCTGTTAGGGTTGAGGAGTTAGTAACCCGGAAGGTGGAAGAAGCGATAGCGCAAAGTGAATATCTCCATGAGCCAGATTCGAGAACTTTTGGGATTAAATCCCTGACATTAAATGGCGTTTCTATGGTGCAAGCACAGTTGGCACCGAAAACTGATGCTACTAAAGCTTTTAATGACCTTAACCTGAAGTTGATTGATGCCCAGCAGCAACTACCTTCTGGAGCCAGTAAAATTTCTCTGAATTCTGAGTTTGGTGATACAGCTGCAGTATTGCTTAGTGTGGCCAGTCCTCGAGCTGGACCAACTGAGATTACCTTGCGTGCGGAAGATATTAGGGAGGGAATATCTGAGATTCGCGGACAGGAATCAAATAGCGACAAGCGCGTAAGTATTGTTGTCGCCCTCCCTTTGTCCTTGGCTAATACATACTCTGCCACAGGATTATGGATATTTGCGAGTTGGCTTGAAGCGCAAGGTTATGGAACAGATTTTGAAGTTTTAAACGGGGCCGGCTATTTAGGGGTAGATTTCCTATCAGATAAAAGTAACGGCGAGTTGCTGGCGGCAACAAAACGCTATTTGTCTGATAAATTAAGTGCCCAGCGTTTTTTTCCGGATGCATGGGACCCTTTCGTAGTTCGCAATCTCGTCAATACCCGTGACCATTTAATGAAGGTTGCGGGAGCTAAATATAGTTATCGTCAGCTCGATGATTTTTCAGACCTTATCGCATCTAATATCAGAGCTATTCCAGAAGTAAAAAGGGTGGTAAGAACAGGTGTACTCACTCAAGAAGTGAAACTGTTTTATTCCCAAGAGAGGTTGGCTTCCTATGGCCTGCGGCCTGATATGATCGCTCCGGTTCTAAATGCTCGTAATACAACTATCCCCGGAGGTTCGATTATTGCGGATGACCTGGGTATAGCCATTATGCCCAGTGGTGAATTCACCAATCATGAGGAAATAGCTGACGTTCCTGTGACACTGAGCGATACGGGGACGCCAGTGTACTTGCGGGGGATAGTTGATGTAATTATGGGGTACCAAAGTCCCCCCACTTTTAAATTACTATGTAAATAGGGATGAGAATAGTGAGTGGCAGCGTAGCCGCAGCATTAACCTCTCAGTGCAGATGCTGGATGGTAGACAAATCGGAGAGCTCGGACGCAATGTCAGTGAAGTCCTAGAAAAAGTCAAAGTGGACCTGCCAAAAGACCTGATTATAGATCGAGTTTCTGATCAGCCACGGCAGGTACGAGAGAGTGTAAGTCTCTTTCTGGAAGCTTTGATTGAAGCAATTATTTTGGTCGTAATAATTGCATTTATCGGATTTTCCGATTGGCGATCTGCTGTGCTTTTAATGATATCCATACCCGTAACATTGACAATGACCTTCGGGTTTATGCAGTTGTTGGGAATCGATATCCAGCAAGTGTCTATTGCGGCGCTGATTATCGCACTGGGGCTGTTGGTAGACGATCCTGTTGTAGCAAGCGATGCGATCAAACGGCAAATGGCATCTGGAAAACCCTCTATTATTGCAGCTTGGTTGGGGCCAACTTTGCTAGCCAAGGCCATTTTTTTTGCAACTCTAACCAATATTGTTGCATATCTTCCATTCCTATTGCTGACGGGTAATCAGGGTGATTTTCTGCATAGCCTTCCTATTGTTATGGTATGCGCTTTGGTTGCATCCCGCATAGTATCTATGACATTTATTCCTTTTCTAGGTAACACGTTGTTACGCCCTCCTCAACAAGTGGAGCAAAGTTTGGAAGTTAGGCGAAAAGAGGGGCTTACAGGGCGTTATTATCGCGCGGCAGATTGGGCGATCAGTAATAGAAAGATTGTACTGTTTATTGCCCTGGGATTGCTTGTGCTAGGTGTTGTTATAAAAAGCCAGTTGAGGAATGCATTTTTTCCTGCAGATGTTCAGTATCTCTTTTATGTTGATGTTTGGTTGCAAAATGATGCGAGTATTGATGCAACAGACAATGTTGCAAAAGTAGCGGAAGAGATAATTAGGGAGACTATTGAGGAGTATGAAAAGAAACATATAAAAGATAGTGATAAACCCATTTTGGAGGGAATTAGTAGTACTTTGGGTGGTGGAGCACCGCGTTTTTGGTACACCGCCAACCCTCAGCAAAAGCAGCCGAATTATGGGCAGATAATAGTTCGATTAAGCAATAAATATTTGACTCCTATTTTGATTCCACTCATTCAAAGCGCCCTTTCTGAACGTATTCCAGGGGCGGGGTTGGACGTTCGGCAGCTGCAGACAAGCACAGTTGAGCACCCTGTTGAGATAAGGGTTTCGGGACGCGTAGCCGTTGGGTCTCTTGAGGAAGAGAAGGATATTTCACTCCTGAGAGAATACGCTGCAAAAGTTAAAGAAATTGTTGAAAAGTCTCCCTACGCTCGTGTAGTTCGTGCAGATTGGGCAGGAAAAAGCTTAGTGCTAAATATGAATGTGTTGGAAGACAGGGCTGAGATGTCAGGAGTAACCAATGCTGATATCGCGATAGCATCATCTTCCGGCTTTAATGGTTCTACTGTGGATACTTTACGGCAGGGAGATAAAGAAATTCCCATCGTAGCGCAACTGCGCCTGGCGGAGCGCGGACAATTGGAAGATGTCAATAATTTGTATGTATTTGCATCTGATAGCGATATTCATATTCCCTTGCGACAAGTGGCAACTACTTCAATTTTGTTCTCGACAGAACGAATCTATCGGTTGGAGAAATTTCGTACGATTACTGTCTATGCATTTCCATACGCAGGATTTATTTCATCAGATATAGTGGCGGGTATTCAGGAAGAGTTGGATGAATTCTCTGAATCCCTGCCTGCCGGATATCAACTGCAAATATCTGGAGATGCAGCCAGTACTCGACATGGGTTCTTACAGTTGCTGATGATTATGGCTGTCTCCTCTAGTGCAATATTTCTCGCTCTGGTATTCCAGTTCAGCAGTCTGATAAAACCGCTAGTAGTATTTGCTACTGTCCCTTTGGGTATGGTAGGAGCACTTGCTGCATTATTTATTTCCGGGCAACCATTTGGCTTCATGGCATTTCTGGGGATCGTGAGCCTTATTGGGGTTATTGTAAGTCACATTATCGTGTTGTTTGACTTTATAGAAGTGCGCCATGCCGCTGGAGATTCATTTCGTCAGGCTCTACTGGACGCGGGAATCCTGAGGTTGCGCCCCATCCTTATCACTATTGCTGCGACAACTTTTGCTTTAATTCCCTTAGCTATTCATGGTGGCCCTCTATGGCGGCCATTATGTTTTGCGCAAATTGGAGGACTTATCCTGGCTACTTTTGGGACCTTATTTTTGGTGCCGGTTATATATACAACTATGGTAGAGGATTTAAAGTGGATAAAGTGGGTTGAACAAGCGCCAAAAAAAGGCAGTGATCCCAGTGATTTGGTAACTACCTGAGGCGAGTTAACTACCCTGGTCTTGTTCTACTGACGGGGTATTTTCTCTGAGGATGGGTAGGGCTTCGTAACTTGGTGGCTCTTGTAGGCGAAAATATTACAGGTAAGAAAGTTACATTTCTAGCGAATTGACTTTTATTAATTATCAAGACTTCGTTTTGAGAATTGTCACTTAATACAGCGCAGTGGGATAGCTAAAAGGCTATGTTTTGATCCCGTAATCGCGAAAAATAGCAGGGATCTAAATGCGTCTACTAATGAAAGTCTTGATACCGGTTAAGGCCGGCAATAAGTCTATTACTGACAATAGCATGTCTGTCGCCATGAACGACTTTATTGCCACAGCAAATCCAGAAGCCTCTTACTTCTTCCTGGAGCATGGTAAGCGCGCAGCGCTTTTTATCTTTGAGGAAAATTGCCAAGATCAGTTAATGACCTACAATGAAAAATTTTTTGCAGCCTTTGATGCTGAAATTTGGATAACCCCAACCTTAAATCTTAAAGAGTTACAGCTGAACTTATAGGCAGATATTCATGTTCTATTTCTTTCAGTTTGATAGCGGCTTGTTATATTAATGAGGTTTCTTCTATGTAGCTCTACGATAGAATTAATTGATGATTTTACCTGAGGATAGTTAAAAACCTATGTTCTGGGTGTGCCCAAGTGGGTAAGTGATACCAGTCCCCAAAATGAAAAATTATTTTGCTATGCCAAGACGTGGGATGATGAGAGTTTAACGTTCGATGAGAACCTTGTTTGAGAACGTATTTGAGGTTGTTGCTCCCGTATTTATCTGTGTTCTTATTGGGTACCTGTTCGCAGCGAGTAAGCAAGAGCTAAACTCTAGAATGGTATCTAAATTAATGGCCCATATTGGTTATCCTGCGTTGATATTGGATC
Source organism: Microbulbifer sp. VAAF005 (assembly GCF_030012985.1). Taxonomy (NCBI): domain Bacteria; kingdom Pseudomonadati; phylum Pseudomonadota; class Gammaproteobacteria; order Cellvibrionales; family Microbulbiferaceae; genus Microbulbifer; species Microbulbifer sp. VAAF005. Next base: position 5,377,473 of record NZ_CP120233.1, read on the forward strand.
ATATGTTGGGGCAGACGATAGTTCTGGATAAATTTCTGTGGGTGTTGCTGGCGGCCTTTCTAATGTATTCTCTTATGTCGGTGCTAGCCCTCCTGTTTTTATCATTGTTTCGGCAGAATATACGTACTTACTTTTCTTGTTTAAGTATGAATAATGTGGGCAATATTGGCCTGGCAGTATGTGCACTGGCATTCGGGCACTCGGGAGTTCTTTACGGGATTGCATTTGTTGTAGTGGGAATGATCTTCTTTTTTGTTGTTGCTCCTGGAGTAACCTCTGGTAGCTGGTCTGTTAAGGAAATTGTACTTAGTCCGGCAATTTATAGTGTGGTTTTTTCTATAGTTGCACTGATTTTTAATATAAGCTTGCCACAGGCCGTTATGTCCTCCCTTAATATACTGGGGGGTATGGCGATCCCACTAATGTTGGTGACACTAGGGCATAGCTTAGCCCAGATTAAACTGAGCGACACTAGGGTTGGAATTATCTTTGCTATTGGCCATGTGATTCTCGGGGGAACTACTGCGCTTGTTTTGACAAACATTTTTAATTTTGTCGGTGCTATGCGAGGAGTGCTTATTTTGCAATGCCTGATGCCCTGCGCGGTTAGTACTTACCTTTGGATATCCATTTATCGCCCCCAGGATTCGGCCAAGATATCCGGTATTATCTTCCTCTCAACTCTTATGAGTATTTTCATTCTGCCTATTGTGCTAACTTATTGGGTGCAATAAGTGTATTCAGATTTGGGATTTGTAGTCTAATTCACTAGACTTCGTAAGCTCTTTTATTTGGTTGTATGATATGGAATCAGCCGTCATAAATAGATGGTTTAGGGAGGTTTCATCACTCAATGCCAAAGCAATTCTCGGTCAACCTCCCGTTTTGGGTGTTGTTAATTATAGTATTTTTCCTGCCGGTGATTCCGTCTTTTGTTTTTGCAAATTACCCTTCCGACATTTTTTCCATTAGCACGGGTGACCGTCAGTATACAGATGGTGAACTTTTGGATGCTGTATTTTTTCCAGTAACCTATTTGGATAGCGCTGGAGACAAGCAGGGGCGTACTGATAGGAAAGTCCAGACTCCACCAATTCGCCACTTTGAAGGGGCTACCGCTAAGAACTTCAAGGAGAAGATGGCGCATAAAAAATATCACCAGATTTGTGACCGCAAGTCACCTCAGGGATTGCAGCCTTGTGAGGAAGCGAATTGGAAGTTCAAGCAAGCGAAAGCCTGCCTGCAGGCCAGGGAGGCCTGGGAGGCTCAATGGGGCAGGCCTGATACTTATGCCCCTCATGAGAGGGCCTTGAGTAATGTCAGGGCCAGGCTTAGGAATGCTAGCGCTGACAGAGAGCGATTTTGTGGTATGGATCAAAGGCAGGATAATTAATACCAGCGTTATTCTGGTGACTGTTCAGTTTTGCATTTTGGTTGATAAGATCCTTATGACTAGAAAGGTGTGTCGAAATGGCAGTCGGTGTAAACTAACGTGAATTCTTCAGCAAAAAATAGGCTTTCTTTGAAAGGACGTATATTGCTAACCGGTGCCAGCGGTTTTGTTGGGGCTGCTCTCTTGTCACAGCTTCGTAAAGAAGACTATACGGTCCTGCCAGTGTATCGCCGCAAGGTTGAGGGTGGTTTTGAGATCGGTGATCTGTCAAGCAATACAGATTGGGGTGATGCGCTGGTTGATATAGATACGGTCATTCACACTGCTGCGCGTGTCCATGTGATGGAAGAGACTTCGGCTGATCCCTTAGCCGAATTTCGGCGAGTGAATGTTGAGGGCACTATCAAGTTGGCACAGCAGGCGGCTTCAGCTGGTGTCAGACGCTTTATTTACCTTAGCTCCATTAAAGTTAATGGCGAGTCCACCGACAATCGTGCCCCATTTAGTGCGGATGAGCAGTGCGATCCCACCGACCCCTATGGGCTTTCAAAGAAGGAAGCTGAAGATGGGCTGCTCGAGTTGGCTGGCACTACTGGAATGGAAGTAGTTGTTATTCGCCCTCCTTTAGTCTACGGCCCCGGTGTAAAGGCGAATTTCCAATCGATGATGAGTTGGCTCATAAAGGGCGTTCCTTTGCCGTTGGGTGCAATCAACAATCGCCGTAGTTTAGTGTCTATCGGTAATCTAATAGACTTGATATGTGTATGTATTTGCCACCCAAATGCGGCAAATCAGGTGTTTCTTGTATCTGATGATATGGATATATCTGTCACAGATTTGTTGCGTGGCTTATCTCATGCTCTGGGGTGTAATACCCCGCTAATACCAGTTCCCCAGCTCGCGCTTACCAGTGCGCTAAAGCTGATAGGAAAGGGGGCTGTCGCTGAGCGTCTGTGCGGCTCCCTGCAGTTAGATATTGCTAAAACCAAAGAGCAGCTGGACTGGACTCCCCCAGTGGCCCTGGGGGAAGGGTTGGCCAACACGGCTCAGGCATATTGCCAGGCTAGGGCTCCAGAACCTGCTCAGAAGAGCACTTAGTTAGTAGTTTATCCCTACAGAGAGGGGGCTCTACCCCTCATAGTTTACAACCGCTGCGTAAAATCCAAGTAGATAGTTGGCTGGAACCTCAATAGTAGAGCTGTGTCCAGACTTTGCTCTCAATTTGAGTTTGAGCTTGTCCCGATTGCGCACTGAAGCCAGTATTTGCTCTTCGGTGAGTGCGATATCCAGAGCTTCTTCGAGCATACACTCATTGCCGCTGACACACTGAAGGACACTCTTGTTAATAGGAGCGGTTTCTACTGGCTGTCCACCACTTAATTCTGCAGATTCATAGTGACGCCACGCTCTGCGGTAAGTGATAAAGACCTGAAGGTGGTACTTGGTTGGCTCGTTGTCGGTAGGATCGAAGGCACGGAGATTATAATAGTAGAGGTTTAAGTCGGAGCCATCAGTAGTTGCTTGCAATTTTGGCCCCGAAAATTGGGTGCCGGAATTTTCTTTATCCGCTTGGATAGAGACTGCCTCCCGGACTTCCCCTGCTGTTCTTTGTGAAAGGTGAGTGACGGAGCTGCAGCCAGCTAACAAAATTACTGCCAGAGTAAGTGTGATTTTGGTCATGGGCCTTCCCTGTTTTCTTTACACTTCTTTTAGAGGGGGAGTATCGCATAGTTGGGGGGTGGCTGGAACTTTACCTCCATGCCGGCAATGAGCGTGGGGCCTTTGGTTTTCCTCAACCGGGCACAGTGGTTGAAATAGATTTCGCCTATGGCCGGGCGGATAAACCATTTATTCGCACGGTGTTATCGCATGGGGTAGGGCTCCCAGCGCTCGACCGTGAAGATTTAATTTGGCAGCAATGCGACTCTGTGCTGCAAAAGGTTGACGCCAGCGCAGAATGGAGTCGGGAAACGTACGGTGATATATGCGAGAAATCACTACGCAGAATTACAGAGGCTGCTGAAGTTAAAGCGAGCTGCGATAGCGAACACCGACAAGTGCGGGAACATTCCGTAGAATAGGTGGTGAACAAAATTATCGGCGGTACCGGCAAGAAGCAGGGAGCCGCTATCGTTAAGGGCTTTAAGCGGCTATTCGGTGAGGACTCACCGGAATTTGGAGCCCTGCGGCAGTCTGCCTTTATGAATATTTTCGGTCCAGCCTTTAAGGTGGCAGAAGATGGCAGTTTGCAATTATCCAAGGGTAATTATATTAACCGGCTATCCGACCAGCTAAAGAATAATGAGAGTAATCTGCGGGCATAGTTCAATGAGTCTGAGGTGGGCCGCTGGAATAAATTTGCCGGCGAGCTTCGAAAACTTCAGGAGGATGTGCGCAAGAAAAACTTCTCAGGTTCCGCGTACCACCTGGCCGGGCCGATGAGCGCACTGGTAGATAAGGTTGGCATTATTGCTCAATGGCTACCTTTTATGCGCGAGGGGGCAGAGAGTGTGAGCAAGAGTCGTCGTTGGCGAGACCTGAAAAAGAACGGCCTGGCTGAGGGTGATTTCACTGTATCCAATGATACCGCCACCTTGCTTGGTGTTTTACTGGGTGGTGCTCCGGTGCTCTCTGGAGTATCACCGGCACTGCTGTTAAGTGAGGATGATGAGCCTCGCAATCAGGGAGTCTTAGCTTTTAAATAACTTCCCCCTCCCCCAGTGCCAGTTAACCCACCTAAAGGTGCTCAACAGTCCCGTGCAGGTGTATGCGGATGATGATAATCCGGCTTGATAGGTCGGGGGCGGCCATCCTCGGCACAGCCGTTTACCGGCAGCCAACTTGGGCGGAGTAGTAGCAAAAATGATAAGTGGGCTGTATTGGGGAGCCAGGGGTTTCTAAAAGCTTAGAAGATGGGCGTTGGAAAACACCCTGAAGGCAGTATGTACTCTATAGTATTTGTCAGAGCTTTTTAAGTTATTGAAAAATATGGTTTTTCTTGGGTGGTATGGCTGTGATCAGTGACGATTGAATGCCGGGAAACTTGTATTATGTGGACTATATGCCACTTTATTTAGGGTAAAACCTAAAATTAGATTTTTACGTTGACTTACTCTAGGCAAGGCCTAAACTAAAGTATAAAATTTTACGTTTAGAACTATCCATATTATGCCCAGAATAAGACAGCCTCAATCCTTTGAGGAGCTATTCACTAAGTTTTCTGCCACAGATCTACTCCCCATGTTTAATAAGTATGGGGCAACTGATGCCGATGGTAATTACCTGCATTGGGACAAATTTAAATGGAGGGTAAATAAAGGTGATTCTGAGGAGCTGGCTTGGTTAACGACGAAGCTCGCAAGAAAGGGAATTTCTAAGGTGTTGCCAAACCTCGAAGCAGTTAATGGCAAAAATTTTAGTTATTGTATTCCAGATTCTCTCTTTGCCAAGTTGCATCATATAGACATGGAGACAGGAGCGGGTCGGTCTCTAGAAGATGATGTTTTTTTCAAGGGTCTTGAAAGAGATAAGTATTTAGTTAAAAGCTTGATGATGGAGGAGGCAATTACTTCTTCTCAGTTAGAGGGAGCCTCAACGACCCGTAAAGTCGCGAAAGAAATGCTTAAAAGCAATAGAAAGCCGGCGGACAAATCTGAACAGATGATTTTCAACAATTATTTGCTTATGAAAAGAGCCGTTGAAAAAAAGGATGAAGAGTTAAGTGTTGACTTAATTTTAGAGCTGCATGAAATTGCAACTTTTAATGCGATAGAGAATCAGGCTGTTCCTGGGGAAATAAGAAAGGATAACGATATAGAAATTAAGAATCTCTATGGTGAGGTGGCATTTAGACCGCCTTGCTATAAAACTATTAGGGATAGAATGGATGCCTTATGTGCTTTTGCAAATTTGGATACTGAATCTGGCAATAGTGATAAATTTATTCACCCTGTAGTAAAGGCAGCAATTTTGCATTTTATGATTGGGTTTATTCACCCATTTGGCGATGGAAATGGAAGAACTGCTCGCGCATTATTTTATTGGTATATGTTGAGGGCTGGTTATTGGCTTTTTGAGTACGTATCTATAAGTAAGCTTATTCAAGAGAAGAGGAGTCAGTATGATACCGCTTTTATATATACTGAAACTGATGATTTTGATCTCACATATTTTATTTATAATCAAGTCGACGTAATTGATAATGCTGTGATTGCTTTGCGAAACCATATAGAGAGCAAAAAGCAAGATTTTTATCATTTTATGGAATGGATAGATAGAAGCGAGTTGGCAAAAGGGTTGAAGCGTGGTGAACTAGAAATAGTTAAGGATGCCTTACAGAATCCAGGTAAGAGATTTACCGCTCAGAAAGTCGCAATAGATATTGGTGTTAATGAAAATACAGCGAGATCATATTTGAATACGCTAGTTGAAAAGAATCTTTTGGAGTCTACAAAAAAGAAAAATATAAAAACAATATTTTATATTGCCCCAGATGACGTAAGGGAAGTTTTGCATTTGTAGATGTTCTGGTTGGCGAATCAATAACTCATAGATTGAGGTAGATTACTTTATTGTTTAAGATTTATATGCGCTTATTTTCTTTACTTGCCCTCGCTGCGATACTAGGTGGCTGCTACGAACCCGAGCCCAGGGTCTATGATCGTCAACATTGGCTTTCCCGCTGGTCCGATGCCGATGATGATTGCCAGAATGTTCGCCATGAGCTACTTATCTGGCTCCGGTGACCTTTACCAGCGACAAGAGGTGCACGGTAGATACTGACCTCTGGTTGGACCCATACACCGGCCAATTTTTGAACCTGGCCTCTGACCTGGATGTTGAACACATCGTGCCGCTTTCATGGGCACGGTGGTGCCAACTGGACTGTAGAGCTAAAGCGTCAGTTTGCGGAAGACCCTGAAAATCTGTGGCTGGTCGATGATGGCCGCAACCAAAGTAAGGGCGACAAGGGCCCTGATGAATGGATGCCACCCTATGAGCCCGTCCAGGCAATCTATGTGCAGCGCTTTATGGCGATAGTGGAGAAGTACGGGCTGATTCTATCCGAAGATGAACTTCGACAAATAACTGTGTTGTTTTAGGGGGGCTGGGTAGAAGAGCTGGGTGTATGAGAAGTGCTATTGCTTGAGCGTCTCTGTTCCCATTTAGCTTCTAGTTTTCTTTTCTTGGCCATTCGTTGTTCACGAGCTATTCGTTGTTCAAGCTCTATTAGCTCCTTGTTTTCAGGAGTTAATAGCCGCCTCTCTTGTTCAGGAGTGGTAATCTCGATGAACTCGCCTTTACCGGCCAAGGTATATAGTTTTAATTTCCCGATGAGTTCATTTCTTAATCTCATCCTTGATTCAATCCGGTCAAGAAACGCCCTTCCTATAGAAACTTGGCTCCCCTTAGTGTCTCGTTCGATATGAGTGTAGCCACGGTCAGCCACAACAAACTCAGAGCTTTGGTCAATAATCATGCCATTATCTTTTAGGGCGTTTTGAAGCTGGATCAAAGCTGCTGTGCAGTTATTGCATGGGTTGCGGAGTGATATCAGGAAAAATTCTTTCAGCGTCATATTAATTTCTGCATTGCCCCTTTTGGTCAACTTAGGCTGAATTTTTTTATCGAAAAATTTTCAAAAATTCTTTATTAGATCAATCTCTGAGTGAGGACCACGGGTTATGAAAGGGGTCTTTGTTGTGCCCTCTTGAAAAATATAATTTTCATGTGCTTCCCAGAATCCTCTACAGTTAGGGTTGCTGGTATTGGCTTTTTGAGTAACCTCAAAAGATATCTTAAGTTGTGCGGTTTGCTGACAGCCGTCTAGACGATCAACACGAGCCCATTTCTTGAATTCTTCAAAAGACATTTCCTTGCTCCCTGCCGAAAATTTTATTCAAAATTGAGGCTATGTTTAGATTTTTAATTCGTCAATTGGCATTTAGGCTATTTAATATTCTGCAGAGCTAATTTTTTAAAAAAATATTTTAACAGTGAATCCTGAAGGTGAGATCCGGGTATTAAATAGGCAACCTTTATTATGTCTGATGTAAAGTAAGTGTTGGTGAGCCCTAAGGAGTGCTTCTTTAGTGCTAAGCTCGGCCAGTCAACCCGGTTGTCACCCTAGTATCTACCACTTCTGTATATCCTGACTTCCTTCACGCGCCAATGTGGGCGCCGTCTTCTTTTTGATATCGATACTGTATATGCATGCAGTATTTTGATAGATTGCCTCTGTGTCGATGGAAAGAAGGAGTTAAACCATGACATTCATAGAGGTTGAAGCCGAGATCCGTGCTTGCTTGAACACTATTGAGGTGACCGCAGACACTGCCGACCCAAAGCTTAGGGATATGTTAGAGCTCCAGGTGAACAATCTGGATGCGGCAACCAATGCCCTTGTAGATGAACTGAACACCCTCAATGAGAAACAGGCCCGACTGAAAGAGCTGCTGAAGTAACACTGCTGCGAGTCCCCCGTGACACAGTAAGGGCGTAACCGTTACGGACAAGCAAAAAATAAGTGGGGGACCAAGTGGAGCAGAAACAAAAAAGCCCTGAAAAATCAGGGCTTTCTGTATGAATAATGGCGGTGGGGCAGGGATTCGAACCCTGGGACCTGTTACAGTCAACGGTTTTCAAGACACCTGTTTAACTCTCCATTAGTTCTCAACATGCAGCTAAATGGTGTTATCTTACGTGAGGTTGCTCTTTATTGCCCTATATCCTTCAGCTGCGTTGAGACTTTGTTGAGACATTTCAGGTGTCGATTTTCAGTATTTTGGAGCACAGGCCGCATAGGCCATACTCATTCAAATCTAGAGGCTCATATAACTTCTCAAGCTCCTCCTTGATAATGCTTCTCTCAGTATCTTCAGAAAACCCTTGGGCAAGAATACTGGGCTTAAGGCCAGTGACTTGACACTGTTTGCATGAAACAATGAACCGCTTCCCACGTCCAAGCCATGTTTCAAGGGAGTATGATTTTCCACGTTTTAAATGTTTGCTATGAGACATATTGTGAATGGCTCTCATGCTTGTAGGGTTCAGTGGAAAACCAATGTAGTAGCAACATTATGTCACCTTTAGATAAATATTCTGAGTGTGAAGCAGTTTCGACAACCAAAGTCAACTAGCTGGGAGGGGGCGGGAAAATACTGTAAATTGATTGGAATAGTCATCATTAGCTTGCTATGCAGTAAGTCGAGTTTCTGATGAATTTAATGAATTCACCTAGTTCACTATCTCTAACGACAGGATCATATTCTAGCGAGGAGGTGCGAATTATAGAGGCTATTTTACGTGCTAGTTTCACTTTTGAAGGGGGAGCTTTTTCTACAAAATCTTCGAGCTTTTGATAACGGTCGGTCTCATTTTGTAGGCAATCATAGAATTGTTCAAGTGTGATAGTTGGGTCCTTGAATGATTGTAGTTCTAACAGGGCTTCGTAAATTAACTCAATCGGATATGCTTGTTCTAGATTGTAATTAAATGCAAACGTATGACTTTCAGGAAATTCAATATCACTATTATTAATATAGTCCTTGAAGCCATTTTGATTGCCTAGCTTTCCGTCCAGATCAGACTGGGCAAATACTTTATAACCTAGTTTTTGATAATGCTTAATTAAAGGTAGTAGCTTTTTCTTTTTTTGTTACCTTCTCCATCATAGTCCACTACATCAAAATTTCTATCTGGGTACAGTTCAGTGAGGAAGTTAAGCTCTGAAGCCCCTTCAGTCAGTATTACGATGCCGCGAGATTCTAGTTCATTAATATTTTTAGAATGTTCTAAGAATTGATCAGCGAAGCGTTTAATGTTGGCGACGCTGCCTATCACCCCTTTTGTAATATGTGCCCCATATATAGATTCAATAAAGCGAGGAATCTGGAAGTAACCAATATACAATTCAGCTTCAAAGGCGAATTGTGTTAAAGCAAAAAGAGAGTTAAGAATCTCAGTTTTTTTCGCTGGGTCTTTGTTTGAGTAAGTTTCATTTAGTTCTAAAAAATATTCTGGATAAAATTTTGTACCACCATGCATTTTTCATCTTTATCTTGATTTGCATAGGCACATATTTTATTTCGCCCGCATTTATCGCAGCTAATACATGCTATCCATTCATAAATAGCTACGTCTTTCAGTTGAATTAAATCTTTGTATGCAGGTACACGCTTATCTGTGTTAGGGTCTATTGAAGGGAAGTCAATAAACATATGGCCTTTCTCTTGTTTCTATATATTGTTGGTAGTATGAAATTTTTTCGCGGACTTAGTTAGAAAGATATTTCTTTATCTCTAATTGTCTTTTTTATTCATATACTAGGCCCGTTCATCACACTGTGCTCTTTCAAGAGTATTGAGTGCACTCTTCTCTACCGCATCCTCTAAATGCTCCGGCGACAAATGCGCATAGCGCATAGTCATCTCGATAGTGGAGTGGTCCAGAATCTTGTTTAGCTTGAGTAGATCGCCGCCATTGATCATGTAATGGCTTGCGAAGGTGTGGCGGAGGATGTGGGTTAGCTGGCCTTTGGGGAGTTTTAGCTTTGCTCTGGCCAGGGCTTCCTGGAAGGCGCGAAAGTTGGTGCCTACAAAGAGCCGGCCAGAAATGGGGCGCCCGCTCAGTATTTCTGATTCCAAATCGCGGCTGATAGGGATGCTGCGGTTCTTGCCGTTCTTGGTATCCACAAACTCAATCTTGCCATGGTGTACCCTTTCGGCTTCTAGGGTTTCAGCTTCAGACCAGCGGGCACCAGTAGCCAAACAGATACGGGTGATAGTTCTGACATTTGGGTTGCGGGCCTGGAGCAAGGCAGTATCCAGGGCCTTGAGCTGTTCGACGCTTAAAAAAGTGAGTGGTGGTTCGGCCACCCGAAGTTTGGGAACCCCTTTTAGTGGGTTGGGGTGTGTCCACTTTTTAATCGATATCAGGCGGTTGAACACCGCATTCAGATAGGTGTGCTCATGGTTAATGGTTCTGGAGCATGGCTGTCTCCCTTGCTCGTTGGGAGATTCCAGTCGCCGCTTGCGGTACAAAATCCAGTCTTCAGCGGTGAAATTGATAGCTTTTGGATCACCCAGCCACCTTGCTGTATTTTCCAGGTAATTTAGGCGCCCGGTGTGGTCCTTAAGTGTGTGGCCATGCAGTTCATACCATTCGTGAACCAACTGTGAAATGGTACGATTGTCTTTTTTTGGCGGAGACCACTCACCGCGATCTGCTGCGGCTTTTTGAGCGGTAAGCCACCTTTGGGCTTCACCTTTGGTATTGAAGGTTCGCTGTACCCTCTTACCACCGCGTCCTTCAGGTTGGCAATCCGCTTGCCATCGGCCATTAGCCTTCTTTTGTATCGCCATCCCTGAACGAATCCTCAGAAAAATATCCTTCTGGAACCAATCCCGCATCAATGCGGGCTGCGATAAATTTACACAATTTATTTTCGCTATTGCGTAGCCCATTCAGGTTCACAGGGCCTTCGTAGACAAACCATGGCAATAATTCTGGAAAGGCTAGGCCCATTGCCTCATAGCACTCTTCCGTGACTCGGTTTTTCTTGTATTCCATATTTTTTAAGTGAATCAGGTCGACCTTTAATAGTTCTGCAAACTCTTTCTGGGTTAACCCGGTCAATTCCCTGATCGCTCGTAATCGATCACCGGTCCTAAGTTTTGAAATCTTTTTCACTTGCTGACGCATGCCTCTCTATTCTCCTTTGTTGGACAAATAGTGCACCAAAAGGAGTTCTATCTACAAGAAAAGGTGTGATACAAGCCCTTTCAACAAAGAAAAACCCGCCAAAAGTGTAATAAAAGAACCTTAATGGGTAACAAAAGAATAAAAAAGGGTTGACATGACACTTCTCTATAGGTGTAAATATTACCTCATTGGTTCTCATATTACCCCAAAGGAGAGTAGAGGGAATGACTGAGCACGCAGTACCTTCAATCAAAACCCCGGTTTGCACCCAAGAGCAGTATGCAGTTGATGCCGGTCACACACTAAAAACGGTGCGCGCACAAGTAGATAGAGGCTATTTGCCAACTATCAAAATTGGACGCTATCGAATGATCAATCTGATGCAGCTATCGCGCATGTGCCTTGAAGCTGAACCAGCCCAACCAAAGAAGAAGTAGGTTTGGCTTATGGACTACAGCCAAATAAATAGCGAAGTGCTGCAAGCGCTGAAAAACGACCACAGTCTAAAGCTGAAGCAATCTGGGGTTGGTGATAAAGAGGTGCTGCGCGGCATTTGCCCAAGCTGTGAAAAGAAAACAGTTTGGATCAAAGTTGATAAACCTATCGCTTTGCGTTGTGACCGTGAGGATAAATGCGGATATGAAGAAAGGGTAAGGGATCGCTACCCGGACCTTTTCGAAAACTTCTCCAAGCGCTTTCCATCAAGCGACGAAGACCCCAAAGCTACGGCGCGAGCCTACTTATCTATTCAGCGCGGGTTTCCCGCTGCTGATATTGAAGACTGGTTTGAGCAGGGGTTTTACAAATTGCCGGATGGCTCCTGGGCGGAGACAGTACGCTTCCTTCTATTTGGAGGTGAGAAGGATTACTGGGAACGTATTGTTGATAAACAACATGTAAAAAAGGCGGGTAAAAAAGCCCGCTTTAAAACCGGTACTAGCTATGCCGGAAAGCACTGGGCACCACCTGGGCAAAAAATCAAACCCATGGAAAAAGTCTTCATTGTTGAAGGTATTTTCCACTGTATTGCGATGTACCTAAAAGGCTACAAAGCGGTTTGCGCGTTCTCCTGTTCCAATTTACCGAGAGAACTCATTAAGGAAAATAAAGGCCAGGGCATTATCTGGCACTTGGCATACGATGACGAACCCGGTGCGCGTAAGCATGTTGCTAAATACTACAAAGATCTCAAGGACCAGAAAGAAACTGTAGAAGTCGCGCAGACCGGCAGCTGTAAAGATTGGGATGATCTTTATAGAGATGGTTTGCTTAATGATGAAACCATTGAGAACTGTGTTTGGCGTGGTCGCGTTTTTGTGGCTGAAACGCCAAAGCGTAAAGCTTATGCGCAGTATGGGTGGAAGCCATTTGGCAAAACCATCATTGAGCATAACGATAGATTACATTCTGTAAAATTCTCCCTGGAAGACTTTAACAAAGCTAGTGAGGGAGAACCCTACAAGTGGGGCTTCTCCTGGGATGCTTTTAACCAGGCTGCCAAAGTAGAGCAAATTTCAAACTGCGTTCCTAAATTCCAGTACACGGAAATCGACCGCCTAACGAATGAGCGCCGCTACTTTTTTGCTATCAAGAAATCGGGCACCAAGCGCAGCTACCTTGGTGCATTTACTCCCAACGCACTATCCGACCCCCGCGCCTTTGGCCTTGCTCTGCTTTCGCATACAGACGGCGGCAGCTTTGAGGGCGGGGCAGGTGATTTAAAAATTCTCAAGTCTCGCTGGCTAGACGGCGAAGTTAACCGGGTAACTACCTTGCCGCACATGGGATTTGATGAAAATACCCGCACTTATATCTTTCCTGGTTTCGGCTATCAAAATGGCAAATTAATTACAGCCAATGAACACGGCTTTTTACAGCAAGGTGATACCGCCATTAAAACCACCCTGGAGGGAATGCCGGTTCATCAGAGTGATAAATTTGACGGAAGCTGGTGGCCGGATTTTGTAAAGGTATTTCACTTAAACGGTATCGCCGCTTTGGCTTACTTCACCGCCAGCCTGTTTGCCCGCCAGATCAAGGAAAAACACCAGGCGTTTCACTTTCTAGAAATTACCGGTGATCCCGATGCCGGTAAATCCACTCTAATCCGCTTTATCTGGAAATTACTTGGCCGAGATAATTACGAAGGTATAGACCTGCTAAGTACCTCAACGTCCAGCTACGGCCGAAACTTGGGCAAGGTTAGTAACCTTCCGGTTGTGGTCATTGAAAGTGACAGAGAAACCAGCGGCGATACAGGGGGCCGTGCTTCAAAATCTTTTAATTGGGATATTTTCAAAAAGGTTTATGACTTAGATGGTGTTATTGACTCAAAGGGGGTGAAGACCAACGACAATAAAACTCATGATCGGATCTTTCGCGGCAGTTTGGTGATTAGCCAGAACGCCACGGTCCAGGCATCAGCGGCCACGCTTTCACGTATTGTTCATCTTCACTGCACCACTGCCCACAAGCGCGCAGAAAATCGCCCCCTGGCAGATCGACTCAAACGCGAGCCGGTAGAGAACATGGCGGGGTATCTTCACCAAGTGCTTACCCATGAGACAGAGTGGCTATCTCACTTCTTTAATGCCTTTGAAAGCCACCGGGCAACCTTAACCACTGATGACGGTATTAGCCAAGGCCGGATTATCGATTGTCATGCCCAGCTAATGGCAGCGGTAGAAGCCCTGCAAGTCATCTTGCCGGATTTTGACACATCCCTAATTAACAAGGTGCAAGAACACTTAGTGGAGCGCGCACAGGACAGGCAGCGCCGTTTAAACAAGGACCATCCGATCATTGAGCAGTTCTGGGATACCTACCACTTTATTAACGATCAGGTGGTTTATGTCGAGGACGAGCAAGGGAAGCGGCACGTAAACACTGATCGCCTGAACCACAGCATCGATCCCGCCTTAATCGCAATCAACCTCAACGAGTACATGGAACTCTGCCGCAAACGCGGCCAGGAGCTGGTGCCTGTCGCGGAACTAAAGCAGCTGTTCTCTACCAGCCAGCGCTATCCGCTGGATGGCTACAAGCGGGTCCGGTCGAAGCGAGAAGAGAAAACTAGGCCCTGGTGCTGGGTATTCAAAAGAACCGGCGGAAGTGGTCGCTGATTCTCCAGTTTGTATTTTTTTTGAGCCTGTTCGGCGGGGTGAGAAATAGGGGGAGAGGGTTGAGAAAAGGCGGGACAGAGCGGGACAGGGGAATTTAAGAGAAAAAAGTTTATATAAATCAATAAGTTAATGGAGTAATGACAGTGGGACAATTTCGGGACATTGATGGGACAACACGGGACATGGCGTTTGGGACAAGTTACCAATCTGTCCCAAATTTTGGTAACAGCCCAAATGCCGGCAAAGCCAGTAGCCACGGGGCCCACAGCGAATCGGGGTGTGGCGTGTCCCATCTTGTCCCAAAAAAATGGGACAGGGTAGATGCTCTACAGACCGCATAAAACCTCACTTCCAGAATGAAATAAACGCATTGTCCCGTTGTCCCGGCTTTTTTCACCCCCTCCGCGCATTTATCAGTAAAGGGGGCGCCTGATGAGCAACCGACACCAAGACGCAGTGCCAGGCATTAGCGCCAGCTCGACAGCTGCAACGAAGGGGGCTGGGTTCCCCCTCTGATTGCCGGAGCCACCGACTCCAGCAGCGAGGATCACCGCCGCAACTGCTTGGCCTGGTACCTGTTTCGCACAAAGACCCGTTCAGAAATCTTGGCGTGGCTGGATCAACAAAATTCACGATTTAAGGCTGATATGCGCGCTCGCCTCAACACCCTGCGGGGAGAAGTGCGGCAGATGCGCGAGCAAGTACAGGAGGAGGGATAAGTCATGGAACGCCAGCGCAGCCTGCGGTTAATCCAGGGGGAAATCACTGAAGCCCATGTGTTCAACGCCTACCAGCGAAACAGCTCAGTAAATACCGCCGTTACCTGGGAAGAGGTACTGCACAGCCCCGCGCTGTTTCACTGCCTGGCATTGGAAGCGAAATACACCTACCGGGGACAAGCACCTCGGGAATTTACAAAAAGCAAAAAACAGGAAAACGCAATGCGACACACAACCGTACTTGATGCCGCGCAAGTGGCGCAGATAAAACTGGCTTTGATGCTTTGCCGAGAGCGTATCAATTGTCCCAATACCACCACGGTCAAACAGGGCGAAGCCAGTCAGGAATTACAAAGCGCCCTGGATATATTCAGAGCACACGACCAACGCAATGGAGAAATAAAGGGAGTTACCCATGTTTGAAATTAATATCGCCATGTCAGAGGACACCGCCCAAATTATCTATGCACTGAAACAGCGCAGGGATTTGCTGATCCGTTTGATCAAACACTCTGAAGAAATTGGAGCGACCCACCGCATAGACCCCTATGTCGAAGAACTCAGTGAAATAGAAGTGAAGCTGATTTCATTCAGGGTCGAACTCCTATCAATGGGTAAGTATGTCGAAGAGAGTTCTGCATCCTATCAGCTGGCCAGTAAAACACTGGTTTTACACTAAAGGAAATAGACCATGACAACGCAACTATTTGCAGCGATCCGAGAGAACTCTAAATATTTCTCACAAAATCCGCCGCCACATCAAATGCCATTTCCGGTACGGGTAATTAATACCTCGGACGCTTATCGAGTAATGGGGAATAGTGACAGATATCGTCTTGATGATGTTTATCTTTTCGTAAAAGCCGGTCATCAATACCGTCAAATCAACAGTTAGTGATTACCAATCCTTATCGGAGACACATAATGTTAATTGCAGAAATTAGCCATGAAACATATTTGATAAAAGATTCTAAAGATGCTGAAGCATTGTTGAGAGTTTTTGAACGAGCCAAGAAAATTTCTCCTACCTTTGTAGATGGAGAATGTTATTACTCAGAAAGTCAGGGTCGAATAAGGGTAGAAATTTCAATTTCAAATAAAGAAATATTATCCCAAGATGGCATAGAAAAGCTTCGTGAAGAAAAAAATCAGAAGGGAGAGCAATCAGCAGAGGAGTCCCCATGAATTTCTGGAAATATACAACCGGGCTTGCCGCGCTGATCTTTTGCGGCACTTCCGTTGTGTTCACGGTGGGGCTGTGGATTTCCATCCCTTCTGCGGAAGGACAGCCGCTAGTGTGGGGGCTGACTGCGGGTGGCATAGTGGCGGGACTAACCGCCACCGCCCTGGAGCTTTGTAAATTCTCATTTGCCCCCCTAGGACTATGGCTGAGAAGTAAGGGCCGCCCTATCGGTAATGTACTCCTAACATTATGGCCATTCTTAGTGTTAATCAGTATTGCTGCCACCGTTGGTTTTTTAGAAAGCCATACGGCTGAACAGAAACAGCTAAACACAAGAAATAGCCTGGAGTATCAAACGATGCAACAGCAGCTTTCCAGCCTTGAACAGCAGATTAACAATCTAAACGGAATCATTGCTACTGATGCTGCCAATAATTACCGCAAAAGAGCGATTAAAACGGCGGAACAGCTGGAAAATCTGGAGCAAAGAAGAAGTGAGGCTATAGCCCAGCTGAAAGCTATTCAGGGAAGCGGTTCTGACAGCGCCCAAGCGGCATTCTCAGGCTTGGCACTACTAACCCATACGGACCCACAAAAGCTACAGTACAGCGCCTTCTTGGCGCTGGCTGTAATCACCGATCTTGTCGGGCTTGTCGCGCTACTGGCTTTTAACAGCGCTTTAACGGTGGTTAGTGATGATGCCGATAAGCCAGAGACATCAACAGAAGATCAACAATCAGACCCAAATGATTGTGAAATATCAACAGAGTCAGCAACGGCCTGTGACAATGGCTTAAACGAGATGCAAAAATCATTGGCGGAACGTATTGCCGCCGGGGAGTTTGGTCCAAAGCCAGTACTGCGCAATATCAACCGTGAGGTGAAGGGCGGAAATAATGTGGTACAGCCGGTCTTTGAATATCTGGAAAAGCAAGGTGTATTAGAGCGTGCAGGGCGTGGCTTTGCACTGATTACAAATTAAGGGGAGAGTAGAAAGATCATGGATAACGCTATTACTTTGGAAATGCTGACAAAAAGATTGGGTACTATCTTACGAGAGCTGGACGAATCAGAACAGCAAAATCAAATCTCTATCATGTTTTGGGGTGTTCCTTTGCCTTTAACCAAGGATAACTTTGAAATTGAAGATGGCGGCACTTTCAGTTTCCATATAGACCATAAAAATATTCCTACAGATAAGAATTCAAAAGATATAGAGGGAGTTAAAGAATTTAATCGATTGCTAAAGGAAGTCCACAAGGAAAAATTTGATCAAGAACTAGAAAATATGGGGTTGAAACATCAGAATGAAATGATGGAAATAAAGGTTCATCTTTTGGAGTGGCTGCTAAATAGGGCAGTACAAGAGGGCGGCTCTCCAGAAACGTCAAAACTGATTGCCCACTGTGAACGAGAGCTTACGGAATGGCGGTATGGATTTGAAGGTGAAAGGTTTAAAGGTATGAATGGCGGCCCCTATGTTCGCTGGGATCATATTAAAAGTATTCTTGCTGCGGCCCCCAACACTTTAAACCGTTAATAAAATTGCCAATGATAAGGGCTAACATGTTTTAGCCCTTACTTCTATCAATATCAGCCACCATTTTTAAGTGCTTCAAAACCAAGTCCCGATATTCTGGACTGAGCTTGGAAAAGGTCTCCACATAACTTTCACACTCCTTCCGCCTCTTCCGTTCCTCGCGCTGCTTCGGTTTTTCTATCTGAAATACCGAATCTATAGCTACTCCCAGTTCCTTACACCAAACCGGTAGCAGCTCCACCGGGATTGTCTGCTGGCCCGTTTCCATTTTCGACAAAGTATATGCAGGGATTTTTATTCGCTTTGCCATATCAAGAGCGGTGATTTCAGCATCGAGACGGTATATCCGCAATTGGTTTGCAATGGAGATCTTCCGGCGTTGTAGGTCGGATTGCTTGCTTTTGGTCAACTTCTGTACACCATATTTAAACCGCAAATTGGTTACAGAGTGTGCAAATTATAGGGAAAATTGCGATATTCGCAATTTGTTTCCATATAGTGTTGCGGTATTCGCAACAAATAAATTTGAGTTTGCTCGCTAATAATTTTGGTGGTACAAAGTTCTCGAAAATTACTTAAACAAGGAATTTTCTTTCGGGTAAATTTGGAAGTGTTTAGTTTTTAGAAGGAGTTTAAATTGAAGACTGATATGGCCAAAGACAACGTGGTACAGCTGCCGACTTCTGTGTTGATGCGCTTAGAGAGGGGGCGTTTAAACTTTGTTGATCAGATTTCTGATATTCGTTTAGCACTTGAGGTATTTGGAGGGGAGGCATCACCCGGGGCTCGTGTGGCAATACTAAATTTAGTTGATAAAGAGTTAACACGGATACTGGAGCAGCTTGACCGCGATATAAAATGCTTGCCGGGTCCTATGGACCCGGAACCTAACTAGCAGTTATCAGCTAACCGAAATATATTTTCGCGCTCTGCTGTAGGCATGGTTTTTAATATATCAACCAGCAGGGCGCGCCTATCATGGACTGAAGGTGATATTGAATGTTTAAAGCTAAGGTCCATTACGAAAGTATGGCCGCAATGTTCGATGTTCTTACAAGCGCAATAAAGTTGTGAGAGTTTAGGGTCCACTTCATTCCGACTTGTAATTACCGATTTGCTACCACATTTTATGCAATTAATTTGCATGTCTTCCCCGCAGTCATCGATAAAATCTGTATCCATTTTACTATCTTGATGCTATATGTACATTAAAAGGTGTATATATAGCACCTTTTAAATTTTGAATTTACACAAAGTTTGGGCTATCAAACCCAATCCGCTTGCTCTTCGGTAGCCACTCATTCAACTGCAAAAAAACGTCTTGCATAGGCACAACCTCATTTTCAAAATAGACGCGGGTGATCTTCTCTATATCCCCAAACCCCCCGCTATTTTCCGGCATGACTCCAGCCAGCGCGGGCTGAATTCGCCACATACTTAGAATATCGTTCCGCGTTAGGTTCTTGATTCGCTCGAACTCATCTTTGGTGGCAATGTCACCTACAGGAATAATTTGAACGCTCTTCTCTTTGCCGTTGGGAATATTCAGGAACATTGAACGGAAGTTGCCCACCCCTTTACTACTTTTTATTTGCTCCTTGATAGCCGCCTCATCCTCTGGGCTAAGGTGTGCGTCTGCGGTATAGAAGATGTAGCCCATGTGGGCGCCGTTGTTGTAATAGCGACGCCTGAAGAGCGTGCTGTCTTCATTTAGCAAAACTGATTGAACGCCGCCTAGATATTGTGGCCTACCGTAGATTTGCTGTGCGGGGTCATACTCCTTCAGCTGTACAACCTCCCCAGGCTCATAGACAACCGGGTCAGCGCCATTTGGCTGCAACATGCAAAAGCGGTCAGACTCTTTCATTCTTCGCATATTCACGCCCGGCAAGTGCTCTAAGCGTAGAAGATGGTCAAAGGTGTTGTACTTCTTCTTGAAATAGCAGTGCCCTAACACCTCATAGTCAAACCCAGCTTTAGCGAGACATTCCGTGCGAACCCCGCCACCTGGTTTGAACCATTTGCGCAACTGGTTGCGCTTGAAGTAGGGGATAGTCCCGTGGTGGGCATTGGCTCCTAGAAGATTGATCAACCCGGTTTGGCTTACTGGGGGCACATAGTAGTCACCACCAGGTTGTAGGAATGTGCCGAGATAATCCCCAAGATTGCCATTCAAGACCGGCTCAGGATCACCAAAGCTAAACATTGTGGGGCCGCTATCTGCGGGGGTTGCCTTCATGTTCTCAGAACTGGCTTTTGCCTTTGCTTTAAAGCGGTTTCTCTTGCGTCCCATTAATTACTCTCTCTAG